>NZ_BAABDO010000024.1:0-70725 GCF_039539665.1 Actinomadura keratinilytica | reverse complement strand
CTGGTACAACCACCACCGACCCCACGCCGGCATCGCGGGCCAAACCCCGGCCGACGGTGTCACCAACCTGTCCGAACAGCACACCTAGCTCGTACCTGACTGGCGCGTGGTCGGCGGTCGAGCTGTGCCGGGTCTTCGGAGCAGCTGGCCGTCTTCACGGGCGCGTGAGGTGCTGGACGACGAACAGGCCGGTGGCGGCGAGGGCGCAACAGCCGCCGGTGCCCGAGAGTTGGGCCGCAGAGGGGGCAAGCCCAGCCGCAGAGGCAGGGTCAGGGGCGGGGTCGGAGCCGGTGCTGAGGTGCGGATTGTCGGTCATCGAACTGTGTCCCTTGGGAGCCTGGCGAACGGCGTGCCGGCCGCGACCAGAAACGGGCGCGGTAGGCGGACGGGGTGGGCTTGGGCGGCACCCCTGTTTAGAAGTTCATCTAATCAAGGTCAGGTTGCCCACTGAATAGACAGATGTCAAATTAGAGATATGTCTAAGTTGCTTGAGCTTGCGGACGTCACCGCTCCTGGTTCCGCTTCCGCTGATCCGGCATGCTGCGCGCCGCTCAGCGGCTCGACCTTCTCGGAGGCCGAAGCCGCTGAGCTGGCCAAGGTGTTCAAGGCGTTGGCGGATCCCGTGCGGTTGCGGCTGTTGAACCTGATCGCCTCCGCCGAAGGCGATGAGGTGTGCGTGTGCGAGTTGAACGAGGCGTTCGAGCTGACCGCCCCGACCATCTCCCACCATCTGAAGGTGTTGCGTCAGGCCGGGCTGATCCAGGGTGAACGGCGCGGAACCTGGGTGTACTACCGGATCATCCCGCAGGCCCTTGCCCGCCTGGCCGGCCTCTTCGCGCTTCCGGCTGCACCCCCGGCCTGAGCCCACATCTCCCTTCAGCGGATCTGGACGGATCTCGCACTGGCAGAGCTCAGTGGCGGGTGCGGGCGGGCGTGGCACGGCCTATGCGGGCCTGCTGCCTGCGGAGTCGGTTGAGGACGTGGCGGGCGTCTGCGCCCACACCGCGTAGCGTGGCCGAGGCGAACGAGCGCTGCCATTCCAGGCCCACGAAGCCCAGACCAGGGTGGCTGATGGAAACCCCGCCGTGGTGGCGGGGCTGCCCGTTGTCGTCCAGGGCGCCGTCCAGGCCGGCGAGGTAACCGACGTCGGGCCGGTAGCCGGTGGCCAGCAGGATGGTGTCGACCTGTTCGCGAGTGCCGTCCTGCCACACCACCTCAGAGCCCTCCACGCGGGCGAACAGGGGACGGCGGTCGGGGTTGCCGGTGGCGATCTGCGTGCGGTAGGTGCCGGTGTCGAACACCGGAGTGCCCCTGCCGCCGGTCAGCAGCGGTCGGGCCCATGCAGCGGTGTCCAAGCCCGTGCGCCGCAACCAGATGTGCATGTCCACCCCTAGCACCCGCTGGGGCATGAACCGCAGCGGATGCAGGGTGGCGAGGGTGACGCGCGCGTGCTCGGCCAGCTCGACGGCGATCTGCACCGCGGAGTTCCCGCCGCCCACGATCACCACCCGTCGGCCCGCCAAAGGTTCGGGGCGTCGGTAGTCGGCCGAGTGCAGCACCGTGCCGGTGAAGCCGTCCAGCCCGGGAAGGTCGGGCCGGTGCGGTCGGCTGAACGCCCCAGTCGCGGCGATCACCATGGATGCGTGGAAGAGCTTGCCGTCGGCGGTGGTCACCTCGAACCCGCCGTCCGGCCGGGCTGTGGTCACCTGGGCGACGCGGTGGCCGGTGCGGATGTCGGCGTCCAAGGCTGCGGCGTAGTCGGACAGGTAGGCCACGACCTCGTCACGGGTGGGATAGCCGTCGGGGTCGGCGGGGAAGGGGCGCCCGGGCAGGGAGCTGCACCGGGCTGGGGAGAACAGGGTGAGGCTGTCGTAGTAGCGCGGCCAAGCCCCGGCAGTCCGGTCTGAGGCCTCTAGGACAAGGGGGTGCAGGCCG
Source organism: Actinomadura keratinilytica (assembly GCF_039539665.1). NCBI lineage: Bacteria > Bacillati > Actinomycetota > Actinomycetes > Streptosporangiales > Thermomonosporaceae > Actinomadura > Actinomadura keratinilytica. Next base: position 68,790 of record NZ_BAABDO010000024.1, on the reverse strand, counting down.
AGGGTGCGGGCGGTGTAGGCGGTGGCCAGTCCAGCTTGGCCGCCGCCGATGATGAGCAACGGTGCAGTAGTCGCGGACATGGGAGAATCGTATTGTTAGTTTGTAATATGTCAATATGACAATGGGTTGGTAGGATCGGCCCTACTGCGACCACGGGCGGGAGGGCTTAGCGGTGACCGAAGCGGCGGATGGCTCGGGAGCCCTGCCGATCGGCGACGGCGCGGTCGGCGACGAGCCTGGATGGGGAGCGCCCCCCGAGCTCGGCCCTGGAGCTCGTGAGTTCCTCAAAGCGCTGGCCAGCGAGCAGCGGCAGCAAATGCTGCAACTGTTCACCGGGGGTGTCGAGCTGACCGTGGGCACTGTGGCCGAACGCCTGGGCATAGCCCAGCCGACCGCCTCTCAGCAGTTGGCCCTGCTGCGTCGCGGCGGACTGCTGACGTCCCGCAAGGACGGCAGGCAGGTCTACTACCGCATCGACACTGCCGCAGTCGAGCGATCTCTGCGCGAATTGCAGGGCTACCTGCGGACCTGCTGTCCGCCTGCGGAAGACTGAGGCGGGCCGTGCAGAACTCCTTGGTGTCGGCACTGCCTGCTCCGCCCGCCATGGCGCTCGGCGAGCTCGGGGGCGGCGGTGTTCGCAGCTTCAGGCAGGTCTTGGACACGTGTCGACGCCGTGGCCGGCGTCGTCGGCTGGTATTCGGCACGCGCCGTCGCGCACACCGAGGACACCTCGCTCAACGCCCCATTCAACGGCAATGCGAACGGCCCGGACCGGCTCGGTCTTCAGGCATCAGCCACCAACGCCGATGCCCGACGGCGCGGGGATCCCGGCCTTCGTCCGCATCCCAAAGCGTCCACCGCGGTGCAGAGTCCGACGGATCCGGCGTCGAACCGCTCGCGCCTTCCCCAGCCGGGTGACCGCTAGTTCTTCAGCTCGCTGATCAGGTCCTCGACGCGCTTTCGGACCTCATCGCGGATACGGCGGACGGCGTCCAAGTCCTGCCCGGCAGGGTCGTCCACTCGCCAGTCCAGGTAGCGCTTGCCGGGGAAGAACGGGCAGGCGTCTCCGCATCCCATCGTGATGACCACGTCAGAGGCCTGAACGGCTTCGACGGTCAGAATCTTGGGGGTCTCGGCGGAGATGTCGATGCCCTCCTCCGCCATCGCCTCCACCACGGCTGGATCGACCCGAGCGGCGGGCGACGAACCGGCCGAGCGCACCTCGATGGCGTCGCCGGCCAGGTGGGTGAGGTAGGCGGCGGCCATCTGAGACCGGCCCGCGTTGTGCACACACACGAACAGCACGCTGGGCTTACCGGATAGAGGCGCTGGAGACTCGGGCAGGGAGCCGGGCACGAACGTCATCCCTTCCAGACAGGTCGGCTTGATCCAGGTCGTGTCATGTTGGGAGCCGCCTACCGCGTCACGTACTGCCGAGCCGACAAAGGCCGCCGCCGCCCACCGATCGCGTCCACAGCGGGGTGTGCTGGGCGTTCTGGCCTGGCGGGCGGAAAGCCTCGCGACGAGGAAAGGCTGGCGAGGAGAAGCGTTTGGCACCCACGATCACGACACCTCGCCTGCGCGGGGAGAACTCCACCCGACCCTACGACGACGGCTGGCACGCCGGGCCACCCCCGCCGCCGCCCGTGCAGCCGGGGCGGCCCACCAGCATGAAGACCTCGCCGTCGCAGTCGAGCATCCTGCGGGCCGACGACGCCAGCAGACGCGGCACCCGCCCCAGCCCGTCTCAGCACCTGATATCACCGCGGAGACAGCATCCTCCGCAGCGCACGGGTCTCCCTGGAGGACAGCCCCAGTACGCGGGCGTTCAGGCCGTCCTGCTCGTACCGCGGGTTTTCGAGGTCCAGGCGCAGCCACGCGCGCGTCTCGCGAACCATGGACGGGGTGGAGAACAGGTGCCGGTCGGCATCCTCTGCCGGCTCGATCAGCTCCCGAGACGGCACCCGGAAGACCTCGGCCTCTCCTCGACCGCCAGTTCCTCCGGCCGCCCGGCCACCGCGCCGTCCGGGCGCCCCGGCTCGTAGGGGCCGCGGGCGGTGCGGCGGTCGCACACGTCTTGCGCGGTGAACGGCGCCGGGTACCGTCCCCCGCAGAGACCAGGTATCCCACCCGGTGCTCGGCGTCGGAGCGGTCCGTGCGGAACTCCACGCGCAGCGCCGCGTCGGCGCACACGATCCGGCAGGTCTCGGTGAACGCGCCCATCGCCGGCCGCAGGTCGCGGCCGGTCGGATCCAGGGCCGGGAGCGTGCGGGAGGGATCCCGAACGATCTCGACCGAGCCCTCGTGACAACGGAGCCCCCAGGGCTGGCGGGAACACTTCCGTCCTGTCGGTCAGCGGTTCACTTTCAGCGTCCGCAGGCGGTTGAGGGCCGCGGCGACCTCGTAGCGGCGCGGCACGGCGAAGTCGTCGTCGCGCACCGACAGCAGCGCCGCGACGCCCTCGTGCTCGGTCAGCTCCTGGTCGAGCAGGTCCAGGGCCTCGGCCAGGGTGCGTCGTCCGTCCAGGTGGCCGCGGCGCACCAGCAGCTCCATCGCCAGGCCGACACCGGTGACGTGCGAGGCGTCGGCGAGCTGCTCGACGGCGCGCAAGTCGACCTCGTCCTGGCCGTAGACGAGGTAGTCGGTGCCCCGGGCGCGGATCCGGGGCCGGCCGCGGACGGCGGCGTCGATGTGCGCGGGGTCCGGGCGGCGGGGGACGACGCCGGGGAAATGCTCGGCCTCGGCGTGCCGCCCCGTGGGGACGGCGGCGATCTCGCGGGCCCGCTCGGTGACGTCGTACGGGCGGTAGCCGTCCATCATCACCACCCGGTCGGCGACCTCCAGGTAGTCGCCGGAACCGCCCATGACCAAGACCGTGGAGACGCCGTGGTCGCGGTGCAGGGAGCGCACCACGTCCACCAGCGGGGTGAGCGGCTCGCGGTCCTTGGCCACCAGCGCCTGCATCCGGGCGTCACGGATCATCAGGTTGGTGGCCGCGGTGTCCTCGTCGACGAGCAGGAGCCGCGCCCCCGCCTCCACGGCCTCGCACAGGGACGCCGCCTGCGAGGTGGAGCCGGAGGCGTTGGAGGTGGAGAAGTCGGTGGTGTCGGCCCCGCCGGGCAGATGGTCCACGAAGGCGTGCACGTCCACCCGCTCCACCCGGCGGCCGTCCTCGGCGCGGATCTTCACCGTGTCGGAGAGGGCGACGACGCGTTCGCGCCCGTCGCCGGGAACGTGGTCCCAGATCCCCGTTTCCAGGGCCCGCAGCAGCGTCGACTTGCCGTGGAAGCCGCCGCCGACGATCAGGGTCACCCCGGTCGGGATCCCCATGCCGGTGACCTCGCCCGCGTTCGGCAGCGTCACGGTCACCCGCAGCTCGTCCGGGGATCGGAACGGCACCAGCCCGGAGCCGCGCGCGGGACGGTCGTCGGCGCCGCTGCGGCGCGGCAGCAGAGCACCGTCGGCGACGAAGGCGACCAGCCCCATCTCGGACAGGGCGGCACGCAACGCGGCGGAGTCCTCCACGGTCGCGACGAACTCCCACATCTTCTCCGCGTCCAGGGCGGCATAGCGGAGGGCGCGGTCGACCAGCCGCGGCAAGCCCCGCCACAGCAGGCGCTGCGCCCTGCGGCCGTCGACCCGGCGGCTCGGGCCCGGCAGCGCAACACCGAGCCGCAGGGTCACCGACCCGTCGTCGCCGACCGTGCAGGAGCTGCGGTCCAGTACCTCCTGGCCGCCCGCGTCGATGTGGTAGGCGGACTCCGACGCGGCCTCCCGCGCCGCCTGCCGCACCAGGTACCCGGCCAGCGCCCTGCGCCGCACCGGGGACTTCCACAGTTCACCGGGGAAGCCGGCCAGGTCGCCCGGGACGTGGACGGCGACCCTTGCGGGCGGCGCGAACGGGTCGGCCTGGGCCCGGATCAGCTCCAGCGTGCCTCCATCGGGCAGTTCCCAGGCACCGACGAGCCCCTTGTAGCGCCCGCACGGGGCGCCGTCCAGCCGGGCCAGCTCCCTGTCCAGCCCGCGGCGAGGCGGTCCGCCCCGGTCCTTCCTTTCGATCGCCCCAACTCGCTGACGCATGTAACTCCCGGCCTTCGCCCCCGAACGTCCGTCGCAGTGTCGGGCAACACGCGCCCTTACGCAAGTCGCTGAAAAGCGGGACACCCCAAAAAGAACACTCCACGCTACTTTGACATTGCCGGTCAAGATCGGCGATGTGTGATGTTCGCGCTGAATCCGGAGGGACCATGCAGCTCACCACCGAACAGGTGCGCGAAGAGCGCACGCTCGCTCACGGCGAGGAGATCGACGAGGTGTCCGGCGAGCAGCTGACCGTGCCCGCGGGGAGCACCTCGGGTTCGACCTCGGCGGCCGCGGTCGTCGAGGAGTGACGTGGTCGCCCGGGGCCGGCGGTCGCCCACCGCCGGCCCCGAGTCCTGCCCACCCGGGAATGCCTCGGAACAGCCGGCCCTTCGCCACGACCACCGGGGAACACAGTGACGCACGATGCCCAGGGAAACGGCATGGCAAGCACGTACAGGTCAGCGACATTCGCGAATTCCTACCGCGGACTGCAACCGTGGTTCACGGCGACGGGCCTGAGGAATCACGCACTGCGCTTCCGGTCGCTGGGCCAGTCCGGCGACCCGCGCCCCGCGGAGGACTTCCTGCTGGCCTCTCGGATCCGCCGGGAGGACGCCCGGGTCTTGGCCTCCACTCGTCCGTACTTCACCGACACAGGGCTGACCACGGTGTCCCTGCTCGGCAGCGACACGGTAGGCCCATGTCGGGCAGGTTCGCTCCCGCTCCCCGAATCGCTGCCGCTTCAGGCCCGGCTTGAGAAGGTGCTCACCCAACGCCGCAGCCGACGTCGCTTCTCGGGAGGCTCCACGGATCTGGCGCACATCGCAACCCTGCTACGGGCCACCGCCGGCAGAACGGGGCATGGTCGCGTCGCACTGAGCGGCGGCGGGGAGGTGGTCATGCCCTACTACACAGCCCCGTCCGGAGGTGGACTGCGCCCGATCGCGGTATATGTCGCCCCGCTACGCGTCGAGGGGCTGGGCACCGACATCCTTCGCTACGACGATCGAAACGACGTTCTTGTGCCTCTGGCGCGCTCTGCCGACGCACGGCAGTTGCTGGACACCTGCCTGTCTCCGCCCGACCTCGACCATCTGCACGAGGCGGCCGCGGTCGTCCTCTTCGTCGGTCGTCCCTGGCGCACCATGCGCAAGTACGGCGAGCGCGGAGTGCGCTTCCTGCTTCTGGAGGCCGGCGCCATGGCGGAACACCTGCACCTGAGCGTGGAAGCGCTCGGCCTGGCCAGCGTCGCCTGCGGCAGCCTGTGCGACGACGAGGTGCACCGGATCGTCGGCTTGGACGGACTGTACGAGCTGCTCGTCCACGTGGTCGTCGTGGGATGCCGCCCCGACGGGGAGGGCGCCACACCACCAGGGCCACAGCAGGCAGCGCCGAGAGGAGGCGGGCAACGATGACGGAAGGCCGCTACCGCATCAAGCGGCACTTCTCGGTGATCGCTCACAGTCCGGATCGGATCGAGTCCCGGCACGGGGTGTGGAACGCCCAGTCGGTGGTGGTCGATGACCAGGAGGCCAATGGTCGGCTGGCGGCGATCGTGGCGGCTCTCGAGTCGGCCCCGCGCACGCGGGGATGGTCCGCGACGCTGCGGCACCTGGCCACGGTGTCGCAGGTCGGCCCCGCGCACGCGGGGATAGTCCGAAGATCTCAGGGCGGGTGAGGGCAACCAGGTAGCCCTCACCCGCGGCCGTCACGTCCTCCGTCTAGTCCTGGGAATTCGGACGGCTGCGCCAGTCGGTGCCCACTGCGGCCCGGCGGGACAGTCCGTGGGCGCCGACCGGTCGCTGTCGTCGGGTCGCCCAGTCTTGAGGCAGCGGGGCCGCCGACCTCGCGAAACGCTCTCACGATCTTCTCCCTCGGGCCCCTGCGTAGCGTCCTCGTGATCGGGCACCGGTTCAGGAGCGACCGAGTCCACGGCATGACAGGCACAGGCGGTGCGGCGCACTCTCGCCGTTGCAGATAGTTCGGAGCATCCTAATGATCAGTGGGGCAGTTCCACCTGGACATCAGGACTTTGGTCCCTGGATCATTAAGTGAGCACGAACACACGGCAGGGACCGTGGCCGGTCGGTTCGGACTCGATTCCCACCGGGCGGCCGCACGGCGTCGTGGAGGCGAAAATGCCGGCCCTGCTCCCGCTCCTGCGAAGGCGGAGACGGGGCCGCGGCGTCCGAGCCCTGCTTCGGCAACCGCATGGCTGCTGCTCCATCCCCGCCGGGTGCTCCGATCAGGGGTGCTCGGCGCCGATTTCGAGGGACACCCCATGGACGTGGCGATCGCGAGCACCATCAGGAACCTGCCGCAACGGCCCCTGCCGCTTCCCCAGTTGTACGACGAGTTCTTCGACGATTTCCTGCTCGCCGACGAACTGGGTTACAGCCACATCTGGCAGCCGGAGCATCACTTCGCCAAGGACCAGCACAATCCGTCGGCGCTGCCGGTGCTGGCTGCGCTGGCCCGCCAGACCCGTCGGATCCGCCTGGGCACCTACGTGCTGCTGCTGGCCTTCCACCACCCCATCCTCCTGGCCGAAGAGGCCGCCATGATCGACATCCTGTCCCACGGCAGGCTGGATCTGGCCATCGGCGCGGGCCCCATGGAAGCCGAGTGCGAGGTCTTCGACATTCCCCGCTCCGAAACCTTCGGACGGACCTATGAGGCCCTGCAGATCGTCCAGAAGTGCTGGACGGAGGAGGAGTTCAGCCACCACGGTAAGTACTTCCACTTCGACAACGTGCGCATGACCACCAAGCCCGTCCAGCGGCCGCATCCGCCGCTCTTCATGGCCGCCGTCGGTCCGCAGAGCGCCAAGCGCGCCGCCACCCGCGGGTACGGCCTGGCCATGGCGCTCGGCCCGGCCCACAACACCTACCTCGACGCGCTCGAAGGCAGCGGCCGCAGCCTGGATGACGTGAAGCTGGTGTCCGGCCCGGTGGCCGTCCACATCGCCGAGACCACCGAGCAGGCGTGGGACGAGGCCGAGGAAGGGCTGCACGCCTGGATCTCCTTCTACGGTGACCGCGGCTCACCGATGGCCGCCGGCCTGCCTCCCGTCGGCGAGCTGCGCAAGTCCGACTTCACTTTCGGCGGCATGCCCTTCTTCGTCGGGTCGGTCGAAAAGGTCAAGCAGAGGATGCGCGAGTTCTTCGCCGAGGCGCCGCTGGACGAGCTGTGCCTGGCCTTCCACCACCCCGGAATGTCGGCGGAGGCCTCCCGGCGGGCGATCACCCTGTTCGCCGAGGAGGTCATGCCCGAGGCCAGGACCTGGGGCGACAGGACCCGCCGCCCCGAGCCGCCGCAGCACAGCGCGATCGGGCCCAAAGGGCTGCGGCACTGACGACGCCCGGCCGTCACCCTGGCGCGCGGCCGCCCGCGCCCAACGCATGCCGCAGATCTGATCCATCAGCAGGCCGAACGCACGTCACGCCTGCTTGCAACCACCCCGCACTGTTCACCTACGGAGAGAACCGTGACATTCGACCAGATCCGCAACCGACAGGAAAAGCCGTCCTGGAAGGGAGTGCTCCCCGGGCGCCCCGTGCCGTTCTTCCTCGACGACGGCGATGGTGAGCGGTCGGCGGTGTTCGACAGCCTGGTGACGGTGCTGCTGTCGAAGGACGAGACGGACGGCCAGTTCGGCGTCTTCACCATGCGTCAGCCCAAGGGCGACCTGATCGTCCCGCACTCGCACGTGGACGTGCACGAGATCTTCTACGTGGTCGAGGGAGCCGCCCGCGTCTTCGTCGAACACGCCGACGGACGCCAGGAGAGCAAGCTGCTGGGCCCCGGCGATTTCGGCTACGTGCCTGCCGGGATCGTGCATTCGTACCGCGGCGAAGCCGAGTACACCAAGATCCTTGGGGTCTGCACGGGAGGATTCGAACGGTTCTTCCAGGCGCTGGGCGAGCTGACCGATGAGCGCGACGTGCCGCTCACCGAACCGTTCACGCCCTCGCCGGAGCAGATGCAGGAGGCGTTCAGCCGGTACAGGAACATCCCTCTCCCGGACTACCGGTGGGAAGAAGCGTGAGCACGCACTCGCTGCCGGACGAGGATGCCATCGCGGCACAGCGCCGGTACAACACCGAGCTGATGCGCCGGTATGTCGAAGGTCTGGCCGCAGCCTCGCCCCCGGGGCCCACCGCACCTGAGGCCCCCGTGAAGGTGCTGCGCGCCCTGGTCTTCTCCCGCCCCGCCACCGGTGGCGAGCTGCGGCTCGATCTCTATCTGCCCGAGGAGACGCCCGGCCCGAGACCGGTCATCATGTGGCTGCCGGGAGGCGGCTGGCGGATGGCGGCCCGAGGCATGGGTCCCCACCTGGGGCGGTTGTTCGCCCAGCGGGGCTACGCCATGGCGGATGTGGAATACCGGTCGAGCCGGACGGCGATCTGGCCCGCCCAGCTGCACGATGTGAAAACCGCCGTGCGCTACCTGCGGTCGGTGGCGCACGAGTACGGACTGGATCCCGAACGCATCGGGGTGTGGGGCAGCTCGGCCGGCGGACATCTGGCCGCACTGTTGGGCGTGACCGGCGGTGCCCCGGCATGGGAAGGCGACGGGGAGCACGCGGGCCACTCCAGCGCGGTCCAGGCCGTCGTCGACGGTTACGGCCCGACGGACCTTCCGCACCTGGACGCCGACAGGCTGCCGGACGGAGTGGTCAATGACGTAGACCCGGAGTCCCCGCCCTGGGGCCTGCTCGGAGGACCGACGACACGGCATCCCGAACGCGCCGCCCAGGCCAGCCCCGTCAGCCACGTCACCGAAGCGGCGCCGCCCTTCCTGATCCTGCACGGGGACGCCGACCTCCTCATCGGTCCCCGCCAGAGCCGGCGGCTGTTCGAGGCCCTGGTCGCCGCGGGCGCCGAGGCGACCTTGGTGACGGTCCACGGCGCCGGTCACGGCTTCTTCAACACCGAGGCCCTCGAACAGATCCCGCCCCTGCGCACGACCGTCCACACCACACGAGGCGGGAAACCGGACCTGGCCCGGCCCGGAGTCCTCACGTCCGGTCTCATCGAGCGGTTCTTCGACCAGCACCTGCGCAGGGACTTCTTCGACTGAACCGTTGACACCGACGGGCATCAGCCGTGTGCTGGAGCGGCCGTTTTCGCGACCGCTCCAGCACACGGCACGTGCGGGTTCACTCCTTCGACCAAAACGCGAGCGAAGCCTCTCGAAGCCAAGTCCAGGCAGGGCGGAGGGAAGGTCGTCCCGGCTCAGGCAACACCAGGGCCGCAGCCCCTCGATCGTTCGATACAACCAATCGCTAAGAAGCGAAGTACGAGTACATAGTCGGCTTTCCGAGCAAATCGTTAGGATCACCTACATGGAGCCGGGAAGCAGCGACATCTCGATCACTACACTGCGGTACTTCCTCACCGTCGCAGAAGAACTCCACTTCGGGCGCGCCGCTGCACGGCTCCACATCACGGCGCCCTCCCTGAGCCAGCAGATCAGCCGCCTCGAACGCCGACTGGGCGTCACACTGTTCGAGCGCACCTCTCGCAGCGTCCACCTCACCGAGCACGGCAGAGCTCTGACGGACCATGCGCGCCGGTGCGTGGCCGCGCACGAGGAGATGCTGCGCTGGGCCCGGCAGCTGCACGAACAGCCGAGCCTGACCTTGGGACTGACCGGTGTGGGAGCCGGTCCGCTCACCACGCCGATCCTGACCACGCTGATCGACCGCGTGGCCGACATACGCCTCGAACTGCGGCGGCTGAAGCTGTCCGACGGCATCCCCTCTCTCTTGGAGGGACGTGTCGACGCCGTCTTCGTGCCCCTTCCGCCGTTCCTGATCGACCCGAAGATCCGAGCGGTCCCACTGTGGACTGAACCGCGTGTCCTGGTCATCTCCAGCAGGCATCCACTGGCCCAGCGGGAGAGCGTGCGCATCAACGAGACCAATGACCTGCCGTTCATTCACCCGGCGGGTTCCTTCCCCGACCTTGCATGGTGGACGGTCGACCCCCGCCCCGACGGCACCCCGGTCATCCATGCCCCCCACACCGAAGACCTGGAGGAGATCCTGGAGCTGTGCGCCACCGGCGCCGGCGTGAACATCGCAGGGGCCTCGGCCGCCTCCTTCTTCCCCCGCCCCGGCCTGGCCTACGTGCCCATCTCCGACATCGAACCGGCGACCATAAGCCTGTGCTACCTGAAGTCTTCACAGCATCCCCTCCTGGAAGACCTGGAGAACATCGCCGTGAGCCTGGCGAGAAAACTCCTCCCTCCCGAGTCCTCGCCTCGTCACGTTGAGCCCATGTCCTGCGGAGCAAAGTCCGGCCACGATGTGACCGAGCCTCGTGAGGATGCCGCACGAGAGGACCACCGACCGCAGCATTGACGAAGTGGACGAACGAGCAAACCTCCACGTCGAAGTCCGAGAACGGATGGCCGTCGCTCCAGAAGCTCCTCCACGACCGCCCAACTGCACGACTGCACCACGGCGGCCGCACCGGTTGCAGACGATCTCCGCTCTCTAAAGAACAACTCCGACCGCGGCTGGGATGCAACGAATGCTCGTTCGACCTGTTGACCGGCGTGGCCGTTGCTCCGGATCACAGGTGCCCCCGGATCGCGATGCGAACAACGGCATCGGCCTGGGTGCGTTCGCCGCGACGTTCCAGGTCGAGATGGCCTTGAGTCTCTGGTCGATCGACTCGACGTCTTGTCGCCAGCGGCTTGAACAGGTGTGCGGTGGACCAGCGGGGCACGCCCTTGCAGGCGAGGCAGCAAACCACCCCATCGGTGGAGCGTGACGCGCGGCTGTAGGAGTGACGCCCACCCATGACCGCCTGTCCTCGGTGGCGGGATCGGCATCCGGCATCCCAAGCAGTCTCATCAACCTCGGGCTGGTCAACGCGAAGGCAACCGGCGGCCCGTCCGGGTGCACAGCAGACGCGACCGAAGTCCCCCAGAAGAACCGTGAGTAGGAGAAGCAGTAAACCGCACTCGCCTCACCCGGCCCGGTCGGCTACGCGCCTGATGGCGCCACGAGAGCGGCCGCACTTGACCGGTGTGGAGTCCACGCCCCAGACAGCACGTCGTGGCCGTCCCCGGACAGACGGGCCGAGGGTTTGCAAATCCAACTAAATGAAAACTGGGCCTCGTTGGCATAGACTCCCAGGTCATCAAGTGTCGGCCCCGCACACGCGGGGATGGTCCCTGACCAGGGCCATTAACCGTCATCTCCCCGACGTCGGCCCCGCACACGCGGGGATGGTCCGCCGGCATCGCCCCCGCCGGCAAGTTCGCCGACGTCGGCCCCGCACACGCGGGGATGGTCCCCGGACCGACGATGACGGCGAGGTCGACAGCACGTCGGCCCCGCACACGCGGGGATGGTCCCACGTACGTGGTGTACCCGCGCGAGCACACGCTGTCGGCCCCGCGCACGCGGGGATGGTCCCACCTACGGCGGCATCCGCGTCGGCGGCTCCAGGTCGGCCCCGCGCTTTGACCACCAAGGAGGTCACCCCACCAGCGCGGCTTTCTCGACGGCCGGCCATCGCCAACAAGCGCGCGGCAGTGCGTAGGCCATCGCCCGCCGCCGTCGGGGCGGGGATGCGTCCATACGGCGGGCGGGCTGCCCGGTCGTAGGCGTCGGCGGCTCGTCGCAGGTCGCGATTGCCTGTCACGGCTGCCACGACATTGAGTGCATCAGCAGCGGCCCAGCAGGCGTCCCGCGCGGCGTAGGGGTTGATGACGCTGTAGCGGCGCAGCTGTGCCGTGGCATAGGCGGCGGCGCGGGCTGCGTCCTCATAGAGGGCACGCACCTCCTCCGCGGTGAACTCCGCCGCCGCTCCACCGCTGACCGGTCTGCTCGAATCGCCGCGCCAGCGTTCTCGAAGCCTGGACCATGTCAGGTCGTCGGCCAGGCGTCCCCCGCCGTACCAGAGCTCTTCTCCGTCGGCCGAGCGGTGTTCGGGGAAAGTCACCGCGTAACCGGTCACCTGTCCAGGGTTGCGTTCGCCGAAGCGTGGCCGCACCCGGACCCCCGCGGCCTGCAGCGCGTCGAAGAACTCTTCCGGTGTCCGGGCGCGTTCGGCGGCTTCGCGGACGATCGTCCGCAACACGGCGCGAGCGGTCGGCTGGGACAGGTGCCGTCCGGATACCGGACGGTAGTCCGCCGACACCGGTCCAGGCCGCGGGCGACCGGTCGCCCAGCGGTGCCGGAGCTTGGGCAAGGTCAGGTCGGCGGCGAGCTTGCCGCCGCCGTACCAGACCGGCTGTCCGGCGGGGTCCGATCCTGGTCAAGAGCGACGGCGTAGCCGGTGACCTGCTCGGGATGCTGCCGGTCGACGCGCTGACGTACCAGGATGCCCGCGGTACGGAGGCGGTCGAAGAACTCCTCCTCCGTGCGCGCGCCTGCCGCGGCGACCTGCACCGCGCGCCGCAGAACCACGCGGGACGGTTCGCTCCACCCCTTGCGGACGGCCTTCTCGGTTTCTCCGCGCTTGGGACGCCGGGCCGCCGTACGATCCGCGGGCGCGGTGGACCGTAGCCCGAATCGCTTTTCGACGGCTCGGCAGGCATCGCGCACCCGGTATCCGTCGTTCCAGACCTCAGGACGGCCACCGTCCTGGCGGGCGAGCGTGGCCACGATGTGGATGTGTTCGTCGGCATGGCGGACCGCTATCCAGCGGACCGCGTCCGAATCTCCGGCAGGGGCCAGCCCGGTCCGGGCCATGACCTCCTCTGCTATCTGCGCCCACTGGTCGTCGGCGAGGACAGGGTCCTCTGGAGCGGCCCGAAGTGACAGGTGCCAGACGGGCTTGCGGTAGTTGCGCTCGCCGAGCAGAGCAAGCGGCTGGGTGAGCAGGCCGTCCAGGCGCCGGAAGTCCCTGCCGCCGTCCTCGCCGATGTCCGGTTCCAGCTCCGGTGGGCTGCGGAAGCCGGCGACGAGGTGGGGATCGCGGTGCTCGTTGCTACGTCCGGGGCCGTACAAGTACCGGATCAATCCCGGTACCCGCTCGCCCCGCAGAATCTTTCCGATCACTCCGGCCCCGGCTCACGGAAGGCGTTGACATATGTCGTCGGCCAGGTCGTCGAGCTTGCGGACGGCTTGTGCCGCGGCTTCGGCGTACCGTCGCAACCGTGCCGAGGGCTCTCCTGCGTTGAGCGATGCGGCGGCCTGGTCGAGGGCCACCCCGATGCGCCGGACCTGCCCGGCGGCCTGCATCACCGACGCCAGCGTCTCCCGAAGCAACGCGTATTCCGGACGAAAACGCCCTGTGGCCACCGACAGGACCGCCTGAGCCGCGAACGCCCCGGTCGCCAGCCGCTCTCCGGCAGCCGCTGTCGCCACGACCTGGTACTCGTCGTCGGAGAGGGAAATCCTCACCGACCGTCCTCGACGCGGTGTCCTGTGCGCCCGCCGGTTCAGGCGCTGCACATGCCCCACCGCGCGCCCTTCCTCGTACGCGGCTCCTCCACCTCCTCCAGGATCGTGACCGATCCAAACCCGGCCGGACCGCGCCCGGCCCGACCACGTTTCCATTACTTGTCCCGCGCCAGCGGAGCTTCTGACGAGATACGGCCATGCCGGAAGGCTCCGATGAGGCCCTATCCGGTGGATCTTGACGTTCCGCTGTATTTGATCTTGAGCTTGGGCGGACTGCACTGGGTCGTCCGCCGGTACCTGCTGATCAACGGGCCGGACGAGCCTGTCGCCTTCGAGGCGGCCGCCCGCCGACACCGCACCACGGTCGAATGCCGCACCAACCGGCTCGGGCTGACGGCGCGTTACCGCCACCAGTCATGCCAGGCTCGCCCACCAGCAGGCCGATAGCACCCATGGCCACCGCACTGGTGCGAATCCACAATGGTCCACCGGACAGGGCTTCAGACATGGACGGGGTCAGACCTCGCGACGAGGCTTCGGCGGTCCAACGTTGGGACGTGGCCCCGGTGGGGACGGCTTCCCTACGGGATCGGAGATGACGTCACCGATCGATTTCGGAAAGTCCTTGACCGCCGACTCGGGCTCGGCGGCGTCCTCGGCGCCCTCGGCCTGTGATGCCGACGGTCTTGTGGCGGTGTGTAGTGACGGGGCTGTGTCGCCCTCGCGGGGCTTGGATGGCGACGAGCGCTCCCTGGGCCCGGCGGAACGCCTCACCCAGGTCCATGCTCTGCTCGGTCGCCTGCGCCAGCGCATCATGCGCCTTCAGCACACTGGGCTCCGGGTCGTCGCCGCGGTCATGCCCGAGGTGGCCGGCGTCGAGCTCCCTGTGCAGGAAGGCGTCGAGGTTCTCGGCTGTCTGGCTGAGGCGGAAGGCGGTCTGGGCAAGGTTTCCCAGGACGGTGTATGCGGTCCCCGGCTGCGTCAGCCCGGGTGCTCTCTCGGTGAGGCTGTTGAGTGTGCGGACACGTTCGTTCAGCTCTGCGGCGAACCGCTCGATGTCCTTGTCCGTACGGTGTTCGCGAGCGTCCATGTGATCTCCAGTGTCGAGTCGGCTCCGGCCATGCAGCATTCCTTCCTGTAGGCGACACTTGACAGCGTTCGGCGTAGTTTCGAAATCTCTGACGCTGTCTTCGCTCCATACTCCATGACGACTGCACGGATCGTCATCTCGTCTGACGGCGTGGCGCGGTATTGACCTGCCGAAACTCGACTCCGCATCCTCATGCGACTGCGCATGGGGATGCTGCTGGGGCCAGAGGCATGAGCTTCGGCCTGACGGCGCCGCGTTCCATGTCGCCCCGGATGTCCATCGGTCGCCTGGTCCAAGCCTTGAGCCCCGGCAGCACGACGACACCCAGGATCGCATCGGGCAAGAGATGCCGTTCAGGAAAGACAGGAATGACGTGGAGGCCATCGTTTCCTGTCCTCATGTAGCCACTTATTGTTGATCATGCATGTTCGGACGGATTTTGTCGGCGGCGGATGGTTCAGTGCGCCTCACGGGCACGGAGACGGCGCGCGGGCGGGCCGTGCACTCCATGCCCAGTGAGGAGGAATAGCCGATGACTCACCACCACCGCCGCGGGCACTGGGTGAACATCCCGAGCCGGCGCGGCGCCAAGGGCGGCACCGCGGGCGAGGTGGAGCTCCTGCTGTACCTGCCGTCCGGCGCGGGCGGCGGCGACGGACAGACCGAACGCAAGCCCTCGTCCCACGCCTCGACGACGACCCCCACGCGCACGCCATGACCTACCGAGCAACCGGGCGACCGTCACCGGGCCGCCGCTTGGCCGCCGCAGCGCTGCGCAGGCTGCGACGGATCCGGCGCCCCAAGAGCGCCGATGACTGGCTGGGGGCCGGGCTCATCGCGCTGATCGCAGTACTGACGATCGCTCAGGCGCTGGTCATGCTGGTGGAGTGGCTGCTGCGCACCTGGTGGGCGCTGCCCTCGCTCACCGTGGGCCTGACGGGGGCGATCTGGGCGCGTTGGCGGGTGCGGATACTGCGGGCCCGTGCGACCGCTCGACGACTGGCCGAGCTGCGCTACAGCCTGGAGGAGCTGGACGCCATGACGCCCAGCCAGTTCGAGGACGCGGTGCGCGACCTGATGAGACGCGACGGCGTGGACGCGCGCCGGGTCGGCGGGGCCGGAGACCTGGCCGCCGACGTCATCGGTACTCACCCGCCGACTCGACAGATCGTCGTGGTCCAGTGCAAGCACACCACCACTGGCCGATCCGTCGAGTCCCGGGTGATCCATGAGGTGAACGGCACCGCTGGACCCGCTCACCACGCGGACGTCGCGGTCGTGGTCACCAATGGCGGCTTCACACGCGAAGCCCGCCGGCGGGCAGCACAGTTCCACATGGCACTGATCGACCGAGAGCGTCTGGAGCTGTGGGCCGACCAAGGCGCCAGCCTGCCTGACATGCTCTCGCTGGGCAGCATGTGGCGCGGCCGCCGCTACCGGCTGCTGCACCGTCTCGAATGACCTGGCACCGATTCCCCCGGGCCATCACCCCAGCACAGGCGCTGCAGCACCATCCTGTTTGTCACGGCCATAACCTGGCTCGCAACTCTTCACGAGAGTCAGCCTCGGCGTCACTGCCGCGCCCCAGGGCCGTATCCAGTGGCTTTTGGTGTTCCGCTGTGGTCGCCCTTGCAGGCGAGGTGATGACATGATCCGCGACAGGGGACGGCACGCGAAGACCATCGACCGCCCCGCTCCGCGCAACCGCCGACGCGAGTATCTGGTCGCACTGCACATGGCGGTCCAGGCCCGACGGGACTTGGCGGGTCGCCTGGTCTCGCGTCAGGGCGTGTCCTGGGTGAACGTCGCCCGGTGTGACGCTCCGCGCCGCACCGTCGATGTGGCATGCGACTACCGCAGCGGCGGGTGGCGATTCTGCAGGCTCGCCGACGGGGCGACGATCACGCGCGCCGAGAACGTCGCCGAATGCGTCGAGGCGATCGCCCGCGAACTCGCAAAGGGCGAGCCCGTAAGCCATCAGCCTGCGTACCCCAGCGAGTGTGGTGGACGTCGCGACCACGGCAGGGGGGAGGTGCACGGCCATCAGCCTGTTCTCACGAACTCGAACGCGTCCTCGCGGCGCGTTCGGCTCCCGATCTGAGCGATCGGGGTGCGTCCTTCCGCCACGGACGCCTCTGTGAGGCACAGAGGACTTCCGTAGGAGCAGTCTGGACGGCGGAGCGCCCGTGTCATGACGGGTGCTCCGGCCGTGCATGCTCATCCCTCCGGCGGATACCCGGTCTGCGTCCGCTTCCCGCCTCCGAGGCGTTGTCGGCCACCCGGTTGCAGGCTCGCTCGCAGTCGTCCAGGGGCTGCGGGAGCGCATCGCATCGGCAACCGCCTGGCCTCGGCGGACACCGGGGCCAGGCGGTTGCCGATGCCGACGCGGTGATATCGGAGGACGCGAGCGCCCCGTACACGGCGTCGTTCTCCGTAATGTTCAGCGGGCGGCGAAAGCGACCTGTACCGGGACGGGAATCGGCCTGAGCTGCCCTACGGGGATCCGATGCGCCCGCTTGGGGACCGGCGTGCAGGTCCCGTGCAGAGTCAGATGTGTGCGAACAGCACCGTGTCCGCACTCATGTCAGCGGACTCCCTTGACTGGTCGTACGGTGAGGCCCGCCACGACGGCGGTCACCGCGGCGAAGGTGAACAGCAGCGGATGGTTCGCGCCGCCGCCGAGCGCCAGGATGAGCGGTGCGGCGGCGGGGGCGGCGGACCGGGGCAGGGCCGAGGCGATCCCGAAGATGCTCATCCCGGCGGCCGTCAGGGCGACCGCCGGGTCGGTGGTGGGCGCGATCACCCGGTCGCCCCCGAGGAAGTGCGTTCGCTCAGCTCTATGAGGCGGTCCACAGTGCCGTCGGAAAGCCCGAGACCCGCGAAACCCAGGAACTGCTTCATCGGCATCGACTCGACCATCCGCAGCATGTGGGCGTAGTCCTCGGCCTGCTCCTTCTGCTCGTCGGTCAGGTTCGCCGTGAGCTCCTGCATGAGCAGCGGCCCGACGGTCGGGTGCCCGAACCAGTCCTTGACGCTGGAGGTGCGCGAAAGCGGCCTGGCGACGCTCTCCCCTGCCAGGGTGATCGTGCGTTCGGCGACGATCCGAGCGGCGCTCTCGCCGATCTGCACGGTGTACTCGCCGGGCGCGACCGCCCACCGGGAGTCCTCGACGTCGTAGTAGGCGAACGCGCGCCGATCGAGGGGCAGCTCGACCCGGACGGACTCCCCCGGGTCGAGCGCGACCTTGGTGAAGGCGCGCAGTTCCCTGGCCGGACGGCGGACGGGGCCTGCCTTGGTGGCGATGTAGACCTGCACGACGTGCTTTCCCGCGCGCCGGCCGGTGTTGGTGACGGTCACCGCGACGACCGCGGTGTCGTCGCCGGTGACGGTGACGTCCAGGTCGCTCGTCTCGAACGTCGTGTAGCTCAGCCCATGCCCGAAGGGGTAGCGGACGGGAGCGCCGACCGTCTCGTAGTAGCGGTAGCCGACCATGACGCGTTCCCCGTAGAGGACCTTCCCGGCCTCGCCGGGGAAGTTGACGAAGACGGGGTGGTCCTCCAGGCGCAGCGGGATGGTCTCGGCCAGGCGCCCGGAGGGATTGGCGACGCCGAACAGCAGGTCGGCGATGGCGCCGCCGCCCGCCTGGCCGAGCAGCCAGCAATCGAGGATGGCCTCGACGTCGTCGTGCCAGTCCTCCAGGGTGACCACGCCGCCGTGCGACAGGACCACCGCGGTGCGGGGTGCCGCTGCGGCGACCGCGCGGATCACCTCGATCTGCTCGGCGGGCAGGTCGATGTGCCGGCGGTCGAACCCTTCGGACTCCTCGTCCTCGGTCAGCCCGGCGAAGACGATCGCCAGGTCGGCGTCGCGGGCCGCCTCCACCGCGCCTTCGCCGAGGCTCGGGGCGTAGGTGACGGTCCGGTCGCGGTCCTTGGCGAGGGCCTGGATCGCCTCAAGGGCGCTGTCGACGCGGGTCGGGTGGACGTGGGAGCTGCCGCCGCCCTGGTAGCGGGAGGTCGCGGCGAACTCTCCGATGACGGCGATGCGGCGCACGTCGGCGCCGACCGGCAGGGTGGCGCGGTCGTTCTTGAGCAGTACCGCGCACTCGGCGGCCAGTTCCCGGGCGAGCGCGTGGTGGGCGTCGGCGTCGAAGTCGGCCTCTCCCGGGGCGTACCGGTCCACCAGCCTCAGGACGCGGCGGGCGCTCGCGTCGACGAGGGCCTCGTCCAGCCGGCCGTCGCGCACCGCTTGGACGATCTCGGCGTCGTCGACGCCGCCGGTGCCGGGCATCTGCAGGTCCGTCCCCGCCTGCAGCGCGGCGACGCGGTCGGAGACGGCGCCCCAGTCGGAGACGACGAGGCCGTCGAAGCCCCATTCGGTGCGGAGGACGTCGTCGAGCAGCCACCGGTGCTCGGTGGCGTAGACGCCGTTGATCTTGTTGTAGGCGGCCATCACGGTGGCCGGCTGCGCCTCCTTGACGACCCGTTCGAAGGCCGCCAGGTAGATCTCGCGCAGGGTGCGCTCGTCGACCTCGGCGCTGACGTGCATCCGGTCGGTCTCCTGGTTGTTGGCCGCGAAGTGCTTCGCCGACGCGCCGACGCCCTCGGCCTGGAGGGCCCGCACGTGGGCGGCGGCGAGGATTCCGGTCAGATGCGGGTCTTCGGAGTAGTACTCGAAGTTGCGGCCGCACAGGGGCGAGCGCTTGATGTTCATCGCCGGTCCCAGGCTGATCGAGACGCCGAGCGCCCGGGCCTCGCGTCCCAGGGCTGCGCCGAGCCGCGCGGCGACCTGCGGATTCCAGCTGGAGCCGACGGCGACGGCGGGCGGGAAGCAGGTGGCCGGGACGCTGTCGCCGATGCCGAGGTGGTCACCGCCCTCGGTTTGCAGGCGGACGCCGTGCGGACCGTCGCAGAGTTTGATCGAAGTGATGCCGACGCGGTCGATCGCCTTGGTGCCGCTGAAGTCCCGCCCGGAGAGAAGGGACGCCTTCTCCTCCAGGGTGAGCCGGTCGAGCTGGTCCATGTGTCGTCTTCCTCTCGGTGCTGGCCACTGCCTACAGGCGGGCGAAGGCGGCTTCGATGTCGGCGAGCACGGCTTCGTTGTCGGGCAGGAGCGCCAGTCCTTCGCGGACGGTCGTCGAGGTGGGGACGGCGGAGGTGCCGAGTTCGATGAACTCGGCCAGCTCGGGCAGCCGGGCGGCGATCGCGTCGACGACGGCCTGCATCGCTCCGGGCGTGTCGGCCACCTCGCCGAACGTGCTGTCGAGCGTCAGCGGGCCCCGGGCGGCGCGTTCGGGGACGAACGGAACGGTGCGCCGGTGCACCCCCGAGCCGACCGTTTCCACCGGGTGGCCGGGCAGGTGCAGGTCGGCGAAGGTGTTGGCGGGCACGGTCGCCTCGACGGTCAGCGCCCCGTTCTCCAGGGTCCAGGAGCAGGCGGCCTCCCCGTAGGGGGTGCGCAGGCGCGCGCTCGCGCTGGTCAGACCGCCGCCGGGGCGGGGGGCGATGCGGATGCGCCGGTAGCCGGGGGCCGCCGGGGCCAGGCCCGCCACGACCCGGTGGAGCCAGTCGGCGATGGCTCCGAAGGCGTAGTGGTTGAAGGAGGTCATGCCGCTGGGGTTGACCGTCCCGTCGGGCCGGAGGCTGTCCCAGCGTTCCCAGATCGTGGTCGCTCCCTGCGTCACCTGGTACAGCCAGGACGGGCACTCGCGCTGGAGCAGAAGGCGGTAGGCGGGTTCCAGGGCGCCGGCGTCGGTGAGCGCATCGCACAGCAGCGGTGTGCCGATGAACCCGGTGGCGATCTTGTATCCGGCGCCGCGGACCAGGTCGACCAGCCGCCGTCCCGCACGGCGCCGCGCGTCCTCGTCGGAGATCAGGCCGAAGCGGAGCGCGAGCGCGTAGGCGGTCTGGGAGTCCGACAGGAGTCGTCCGGCCGGGGTGACGTACTCGGCGCGGAAGGCGGCGCGGATCCGCGCGGCGAGGTCCGTGTAGTGGTCGGCGTCCTCCTGCCGGCCCAGGGCCGCGGCGGCCCGCCCGACGAGCTCGGCGGAGCGGGCGAAGTAGGCGGTGGCCACGATCTCGGCGAAGGTCTTGCCGAGTTCGGGTCGGTCCGGGGGCGCGGTGGGGTCGAGCCAGTCGCCGAACTGGTAGCCGCTGTTCCACAGCAGATCCTCGCCGGTGAGGGAGTGCACGTGGTCGACCCAGGCGCGCATGCTGGGGAACTGCGCGTCGAGCAGGCCGAGGTCGCCGTACCGCTCGTAGAGGGTCCACGGGACGATCACGGCCGCGTCGCCCCAGCCGGCGGCGGCGGTGGTGGCGCTTGCGACGTTCGGGACGATGAACGGCACGACGCCTTCGCGTGTCTGCTCGGCGGCCAGGTCCGCCAGCCAGGAGGCGAGGAATCCGGCGCTGTCGTAGAGGAACGTCGCGGTGGGTGCGAACACCTGCGCGTCGCCCGTCCAGCCGAGGCGCTCGTCGCGCTGCGGACAGTCGGTCGGCACGTCCACGAAGTTGCCGCGCATGCTCCACACGACGTTCTCGTGCAGCCGCTCCACCAGAGGGTCGGAGCAGGAGAACCAGCCGGTGCGTTCCAGGTCGGAGTGGCAGACGACGGCGACCGCCCGTTCGACCGGGCCCGTGACCTCGGCGTAGCGGAACCCGTGGAAGGTGAACCGCGGCTCCCAGGTCTCCTCCCCGCCGCCGCGCAGTACGTAGGTGTCGGTGGCCTTGGCCGTCCGCAGCGGGGCGGTGCACAGTTCTCCGTCCTGGAGGACTTCGGCGTGCCGCAGCACGACCTTGTCTCCGGCGTCGCCTCGCGCGGTGATGCGCAGGCGGCCGACGAGGTTCTGTCCGAAGTCGAGGATCGTTGTGCCGGACGGCGGCGTCGTCGTGCTCACCGGTTCGACGATCTCGGTCCGCCGGACGGGCGGACTGATGGCGGCGAACAACGCGGCATGGTCGTGCTCGACGACCAGTGCCTTGTCCCATCCGGAGTCATCGAACCCGGGCCTGGACCAGCCCGACGGCTCAAGGCGCGCATCGTGGTGCTCACCGTCGTACAGGTCGCTGGAGACCAGAGGTCCCGACGCCGCCTTCCAGGTGTCGTCGGTGACGACGCGTTCGACGGTGCCGTCCTCATAGGCGAGTTCCAGCTGGGCGAGGAGGGCCGTCCGGTCGCCGTACAGGGCCCGTCTTCCCTCGAAGCCGAGCCTGCCGCGGTACCAGCCGTCGCCGAGCGTCGCGCCCAGGCAGTTGCGCCCCTGGACGACGAGGTCCGTCACATCGTGGGTCTGGTAGCGCAGACGGTGCCGGTACGCGGTCCAGCCCGGGGCCAGCACATGGTCGCCGACGACGGAGCCGTTGAGTTCGGCCTCGTAGACGCCGAGGGCGGTCACGTACAGGCGCGCCGACCGCAGACCGGGCCGTACCTCGAACTCGCGGCGCAGCAGCGATCCCTCACCGGCGCTGATGAATGCCGCGCTCCAGTCGGTCTCCCGGAGCAGGGCGGCCTCCACGTCCGTGTGGAACCAGTCGGTCCACTCCCCCGCAGGCCCGGCCGCCCGGACTCCGACGGTGACACGCTCGCGTGATTCCAGCGGCGCGAACGGCCACTCGACCAGGACCGAGTCCGAGGACTCCACGCGTACGGTCTCGCCGCGCGCCTCGATCTCGTACGCGGTCTGGGTCCAGTTGGGGGTCCGAGCCTCGATGATCCATGACAGCCGGGGGCGGGCCACGCCGATCCCGAGCGGCTCGCGCAGGTACTCGAATGTCAGACGGCTGATCGCGGCCGTACGGCGCGCCGCTTCCGTCTCGTCGTTGGGGTGGGAGATCACGGGACATCCTCTCGGGAACAACCCTAAAACCAAGTACTACTAGGTTTTCATATCACGTCCCTCTCCGGTTGAGTAGGGGTGGCGGGTGACGCCCCAGCGCAAACCCCGCGGCCCTTACCGCAAGGGGATCGAACGGCGGGAGCGGATCCTCGCCACGGCCCTGGAGGTCTACGCCCAGCGCGGCCTTCCTCCAAGAGGTCGCCGACCGCGTGGGCCTGTCCCAGGCCGGAGTCCTGCACTACTTCGGCTCCCGCGACGAACTACTCCTGGCAGTGCTGGAGCACCGCGCCACGCTCGGCAGCGGCAGGCAGTCGGTATGGGGCCTCGCCGAGCGTGAGCGCCACCCCGTCCAGACCCGCAAGTGGCAGATCGATCAGCACGCATCGGGTTCGGGCTGACGGCCGCCGCGCGTGCCATACCGTCCCGTGGGCTCGTCCTACCGGCCTGATCTTTGTAGTCCCGTCAGGGCCGGGGCCAGCAGAGCACTGCCCGGAGATTCACACAAGGACTGGTGGACGATGGACGACATCGCTGCCCACTTGCAGATGGCTCCCGAGACGATCCGGCCCCCGGGCCAGGAGGCGCGGTGAGTTGCCGCCCGAGCACGGCAAGTTCAGCGAACCCGGCATGACAGGCACACGGTGACGGCCGTTGTCACGGCCGTCACCGTGTCAGGAGCCGAGGTCCGGTGGAGGCATCACGGCCAGAGCGGCGGTGACGAGGCAACAGCGGGCCCGGTGTCGAGCAGTGCGACCGCGGTGTTCGATCATGTACGCGGCGGGCGTGCCGTCCCTGATGGCCGCGCTGGGCGTGGACTGGGCCGGGCCCTGGAGCTGGGCGTCACAGCCGTTCCTGGTCGGGGATGCACCGACGCCCGGCTCACTGGTGGGCGCCCCCGTCGATACGGATCTCTGTGCCGGTGATGAACGCGCCGTCGTCGGAGATGACCATCGCCACGACACCTGCGACGTTCTCAGGGCCGGGCAGGCCGTCTCCGATCGCGGCGGTGAGCTTGGTGAAGAGGTTCCAGTCGACGTCCTCCGGCACCAACCGGACGATGTTGTCGGTGATGCCGCTGCTGATGCCGCCCGGAACGATGTTCACCGCACGCAGGCCCTGCTTGGAGTACTCCAGGGCGAGGCTGTGCGTGAACGAGGCGATCCCGCCCTTGCTGGCCGAGTAGGCGGCCATGAACGGATGCGCGAAGAAGGCCGCCGTGGAGCTGAAGTTCACCACCACACCCCGGCCCGTCCGCAGCAAGGCGGGCAGCGCGGCCCGGGTCATGAGGAAGGTACCGGTGAGGTTGACCGAGATGACGCGGTTCCACAGCTCCAGTGGGCAGTCGTGGGTGTGCGCCCCACGCAGGATGGCCGCCGCGTTCACCAGCGCGTCCAGGCCGCCGAGTTCGGTGACCGCGGCGCTGACGAGGCCGCCGACCGAGCCTTCGTCGGCGATGTCGACGCTGTTGACGGTGAGCCGGTCGGCGACACCGGCCTCTCCGGCCAGCGCGAGCGTCTCTTTCAGCCCGTCCTCGGCGATGTCGGCCGCGACCACACGGGCGCCTTCCGTCAGCAACCGCAGAACGGTGGCCCGGCCGATACCCGACGCCGCTCCGGTGACCAGCACGCGCCGGTCGGTCAGTCGCATCATGTCCTGCTCCTCCTGGGGATCGAGGCGAAGGTGATCAACGGCCGGCTTCGTCAGGCGAACTCAGGAGCCGCCCTGAGCCCGCCCTCCGCACCGGAAACGCCTTCCAACGCCGGGTTGAGACCCGCACGCGCCGCGTGGGGCGGCGGCACGACATCAAAAACCTAGTATTAATCGGCTTTCGTGGCCAGAGCTGATCGTCCCAGCTGGCTTCGGAGGTCACGGCGCCAGTGACGCGGCCGACCGCGCCACGGGTCCTGATCGTCCGGCCAGTTGAGCACCGGCCCGACACCGCACGTCCGGTGCGCCACAGTGCCCCGGTGACATGCGGCCGACCGAGTTCTCAGAGTCGCGCCCTCACCCGCGGGAGGCCCCGATGGGGGAAGCATCGGATCGCTCCGCGCGCGGAACGGCCTTGGCGACCGGCGGGGGCGCGGGCATAGAGGAAGGGTCCGTCCGCAATCTGGATGTTGGTAGTCGCGGACATCGACCGCGCCCGGGCCGAGGCCGACGCCGGCGGCGCCCTGCGACGTCGACGCCAGCGGCGATCAAGCGTCCGGTCTCGGCCGGGCGGCTGCCTGCCCACCTCGATCACGCTGGTCGGCGAGCACGCCCGGCGGGGTCACAGCAGCACCGCCACGACGATCACGTCGGCGCTGTCCTCACCGCCCTGCTGGGAATGGCGGTGACCCCGCCGCTGGGGCGGCGCGCAATGTTAGTGATCGGCACCCTGCCCGCGCTGGTGCTGGTGCTGGTGCTGCTCATGGCGCGGCACCAGCCCGAGTCCACTTCGTTCCTGGCCTCCCGCACGTCCGGAGGCGCCAAGGCGACCACCGTCACGCTGCGGGCTGCTTGGTGTTCAGCGTGCAAGTGCTGGTCTACGCCGCCGTCAGCTGCGCCTCCGGCCTCGCCGCCCTGGCCGGGATCGGACGCATCGGCGCGATCCGCGGCCCGCTGCTCGGCGGCTCCCTGCCGTCAGCCGGGCTCCATACCCCTGAGGCTCCTAGGCGTTCACCGTCATCGGCGCCCCTCGGCACGGCCTCGGTATCCGTCGCGGCAGGCCGTCCCGATGCGGTGACCGCGCAACACTGTCCGGACCGGATTCCGGGAAGGCCGAGCCACGGCTGCGACCGACTGTCCGAGCCCTTCGACGGCCGGGACGGTCACATGTCCGTATCCGCCTTCTCTTCCGGCGTCACCTTGGAACCGGAGGACGCCGAGGGCGATGCGGAGTCTTCTTGGGGGCCGAGCGGCCGGCAGAGGCGGTTGAAGGTTTCGACGATGGCGGCCATGTCGACGGTGGGGTCCATGAGCCACTGGATCTGGAGGCCGTCGGAAATCGCGAGCAGGAGGCGGGCCATGTGTTCGGCGTCCACGTCGGTGCGGGTGGCGCCGCTCCCCTGACCGGACTCCAGCCCCGTCTTGATCGTCTCGGCGAGGTTGCGGTAGCGCTCGGCGAAGAACGCGTGGGCGTGGTGTTGGGGTTCGGTGGCCGCGGCCGACAGGGCGACGAAGAGCTTCACCAGGCCGGGTTGGGTCATGTTGTGGCGGACGGTGCGCACCACGGCCTCGCCCGGGCTCTGGACCTCGGCGCCGTCGCCGGCGGTCAGGTCCTCGGTCTCCAGGGTGTCCCGGCGTTCCAGGACGGCGAGGAGGAGCTCCTCGCGCGACCCGAAGTAGTGCAGGAGGCCGGGCAGCGAGAGGCCGACCCTGTCGGCGATCTCCTGGAGGGAGAAGCCTCGGTCGCCCTGCTGGGCGAAGAGCTCCAGGACCGCGTCGATGATCTGCGCACGGCGCTGGATGCCCTTGCGGTAGGGGCCGCGAGGTTTGCGCTTGGTGGTCACCCGAAGAAAGTTACTGCAGACGTCTGCGCCGATGCTCCCGGCGGCGACGGGCGAGGTCACGGGGATCGGGACACCCCAAAACCTAGCTTTCATCGGTTTTAGGCGCTAGTGTTCCGGCTCACATCACCTCGCACGCCTGGAGGTCCCACCCCATGACGTCGACCGCCTCCGCCCCGTCGCCAGAGGCCGACCGCGCGGGCTTCGGCGCCCGCACGGCTCTCGTGCTCGTGTCGCTCGTCTGGCCCGCCCAGCTCCTGTCGGCGATCGGCCTGCTCGCCGGCAACGCGCAGGCGCAGATCGCGATCCACTTCCACACCACCCAGATCGCCTGGTTCACCCTGCTCTCGAGCCTGGTCGGCACGTTCATCACCCCGTTCGTGATGAAGGCCGCCGACCTGTACGGCAAGAAGCGCGTCATGGTCGCCCTGACCGTCCTCGGCCTGGTCGGCGACCTGATCGCGGCGCTCGCGCCGAGCTTCGCGGTGCTGCTGCTCGGCCGGGGCATCGCCGGTTTCTACGCCCCGATGGCGATGCTGGTGTACGCCATGGCCCGCGACGTGTTCCCACCGCGCCTGGTCGGACCGGCCAGCGGTCTCATCGGCGGCGGCATCGGCATCGTGGCGCTCGGTGGGCCGTTCCTGTCCGGCTGGCTCCTCGATGGCGCCGGATGGCGCGGCGTGATGTGGTTTCTCGCGGCGGCCTCCGCCGTGAGTCTTGTACTGCTGCTTGCCTTCGTCCCGGAGAGCCCCGTGCGCGGTGAGCGGACACCGGTCGACTGGATCGGGGGGCTGCTGCTCGGCGGCGGTGTCACCGCCGCTGTCTACGGAGTCGGCAGAGGCGCGCAGTGGGGCTGGACCGACGCAAAGACCCTCGCCTTCATCGTCGGCGGGATCCTCGCGGTGGTCCTGTTCGTGGTCGTCGAAAGCAGGATCGCCCACCCCCAGTACGAGATCTCGATGCTGGCCCGCCGTCCGGTCTGGTCGGTCTTCCTGGCGACGTCCCTCCTCGCCGGAACCGTCTACTCCGCCGGCACGATCAACCAGCTGCTCGGCCTCATGCCGAAGATCCCCACCATCTCCGACGGCCTTGGTTACACCGCCACCAAGCTCGCCTGGATCGGCGCCCCGGCCAGCGTCCTCATCGTCCTTGCGTCCGTGGTGACCGGCGCACTCGCCCGCCGGTTCGAGAGCCGGGTGCTGCTGGCGGCCGGAGCCCTCCTCGCGACCGTCGGCTACGCCCTCTCCGCCCAGTTCCACCACACCGTGCCGCAGCTGATGGGCGTCGGTATCGTGGTCGCGCTCGGTGTCGGCATGATCGTCGCCCTTGTCCCCGTCATGATCATCGAGGTGGTGTCACCGACCGAGCAGGCCCGGGCCAACGGCCTGCAGGGCATGGTGCAGGGCACGCTGGTCACCGTCGTCACCCAGATGATCTTCGTGGTGCTGGCGCAGGACGGAACGGTGCTCAAGGGCACTCAGTTCTACCGGGACGCCGCCTACACCAACGCCTTCTGGCTGGCCGCGGGCTTCGCCGCCGCGGGGATGCTGTCGGTCGCGCTGATCCCCAGGCTCAAGCGGCTCGACAGCGCCGAGGTCGGCCAGGCGTCCCTCTGATCCGACGGCGGCCGGTTCCCGCCGCGGCGGGAACCGGCCGCCGATCACCGAAGATCCGTCATCACAGGGAAGCCCCATGCCCCTGCCGATACGGGACATCACGCTCGACGGTCCGCACCCTCCGCTGCCGATCCGGGTCTATCCGGCGGAAGCAGCCTGCCCGTGTGCGGGAGCTCTTCTGTGGTGGATCCATGGCGGCGCCTTCGTCGGCGGTTCGCTGGACATGCCGGAAAGCGACGCCGTCTGCCGGGCACTGTCGGAGGCCGGAGTCGTCTGCGTTGCTGTCGGCTACCGGCTGGCCCCCAGGTTCGGAGACCGCCGCGCCCAGCGCGCCCCGGACGCGGTCCGGTTCCCGCAGCCGCTCGACGACTGCGAGCGGGCATGGCGTTGGGCGCGACAGAACGTCGCAGACCTGGGGGCCGAACCGAACCGCTGCCATGTGGGCGGGGCGAGTGCGGGCGGAACGCCGGCAGCACCGCTGACGCTGAGGCTCATCCGCGCCGCCTCGCCGGCCCCGGCGAGCCTCGTGCTCGCCTACCCGCTCCTGCACGCCGAATTGCCCCCACTGGGGCCCAGGCTTGGCCGTCGCCTGCGAGGGCTACGGCGGCTGGGCACCTTCACCCAGGCCTCGGTGCGCTGGGTGGCCTGCAACTACGTCGGCCGCGACCGGCCCGAACGGCTTCCCGAGGCATTTCCCGGAGGCGCCGATCTCTCCGGCTTTCCTCCCACACTCATCGTCAACTCCGAACGCGACACCCTGCGCGCTTCGGGAGAGCGCTTCGCCGAGGAATTGCGGGCCCACGGCCGCCGGGTGCAGGTCGGCTACGAGCCGGGTACGTCCCACGGGGACTTGAACCGACCTGGACGAACGGGTTTCGACGCCAGCATCGCGAGGATTGTCGAATGGCTTGGGAGCGACTGAGCGGGCGTTTGGTTCCCGAATGGGATGATAGGCGCCGATTCGGCGGCGACGTTAGTTCAACCGGGCGAAGACACAACACCTTGACTGTGTCCACTGAGACAAGAGAAAAGTTTCTGTAGCCCATTGTGGAGGCGTTCTTCTGTCTTGTAATCAGATGCCGGACCGTGTCGGTCTGCGAGCCGGTGACAGTGGCAGCCGGGCCCTGTCACCCGACCGCCGCGACTCCGGCCGAGCGCGTCCGCGGTGTTACGCCACACTCATGGCCGAACATCCCACGAACGCCTCGCCATCCCAGCGACCGGTCAGATGCCCGCTGGGAGCTGATCGAACCGACCCTGGCCCGCCATGTGCGGGCCCGACCGGCTGGACATCGGACGCCAGCCAGGCGCGATCTGCGCACCATCGTCGACGCGATCATCTGCGCAGACCACACCGGCATCCCCCCGCCGCTACCCGCCACACGACTACCCGCCAGACGGTGTACGGCTGCTTCCGCCTCTAGGTTGTGTCTGGTGGATCTCGGCGGCCGCGCGCCCGTCTCCGATGTGGCCGCCCCGGCCGACACCGCAAAGTGGTCGAACACCGCACCGACCGCCCCGAAGTGACGTGCGGCATCGCCACGTCACGCCAGGCCCGGCCTGTCACCACCGCGCCGGGGCACTCTGGCCGCCGCATTGCTACGGACCCACCACGATCCACCGGATACGCCCTGGCGCACGAATGCTTGTTCGCCCGACTCACCGGCCTGCTGCACCGTCTGGTCCGCGTCCAGGAGGGCCGCAGCCGCACCCCATGGCCGCCGTGATCGACGCCCCGAGCGTCTGCGCTGATCATCGCCGGTGGACAGGACGAGGAGATCAGGGGTTGACAGGATTGTGAGGCCTACCACAGGATGCTCCACCATGAACCTGTCAGACAGCCAGGCAGGCGGACAGCCCCTCAAGCGGGTCACCGCGGTCGAGGCCGTGCTCACGCATCTGCGCGGCGCCATCGAGCGCGGCGAGTACGCGGTCGGCGACAAGCTGCCGTCGGAGGCCGAGCTCGCCGCCCGCTTCGAGGTCAGCCGATCGGTCATCCGCGAGGCGCTGCGCACGCTGCAGGCGCTGGGATTCACCGTCTCGCGGACCGGCAAGGGGACGTTCGTCCAGTCCAACGGCCCCGCCGACAACCCCGTCTTCGGCGAGTACTCCGCCAGGGACCTGCTGGAGGTGCGCCGCCACGTGGAGATTCCGGTGGCCCGCTATGCGGCCACCCGGCGCACCGCGGGGGACCTGGACGAACTCGGCCACCTGATCGAGCGGATGGAACGGGAGACCGACCCGGTCGCCTGGGTGGCGATGGACACCCTCTTCCACATCACAATCGCCCAGGCGTCCGGCAATCCGGTGTTCCGGCGGGTCATCGAGGAGATCCGCGACGCGCTGGCCCACCAGTCCAAGTTCCTCAACGACCTCGGCGGCCGCCGGGAACGCGCCAACGCCGAACACCGGCTCATCGTCGAGGCGATCATCGAGGGCTCGGCGGAGCAGGCGGTCGAGGCGATGGACCTGCACCTGAGCCGCGTCGAGGCGACCTTGAACAGCATCGTGCGCACCCCCGCCGACGCACCCCGATCGGAAGGCGGCCCCGAGGCATGACCGACAGAAGCCTCCACAGCCCACTGCTCCGCACCGCGAAGCCGCACGTCGATGCGGGTGACGCCGGTTACCGCAAGGCGCTGAAGTCCCGGCACGTCAACATGATCGCCATCGGCGGCGCCATCGGCACCGGGCTGTTTCTGGGCGCGGGCGGACGGCTCGCGAACGCGGGGCCGGCGTTGGCCCTGGCGTACGCGGCGTGCGGCCTGTTCGCCTTCCTGGTGGTGCGGGCGCTCGGCGAACTGGTCCTGCACCGCCCGTCCTCAGGCGCGTTCGTCTCGTACGCCCGGGAGTTCATGGGCGAGAAGGGCGCCTTCGTCGCCGGGTGGATGTACTTCCTGAACTGGGCGACCACCGGAATCGCCGACATCACCGCGGTCGCCACCTACACCCACTACTGGGGCATGTTCAGCGACGTCCCGCAGTGGGTGATCGCGCTCATCGCGCTCGCGGTGGTCCTGACGATCAACCTGATCTCCGTGAAGCTGTTCGGCGAGCTGGAGTTCTGGTTCGCCTTCATCAAGGTCGGCGCCATCGTCGACTTCCTGCTCATCGGGACGTTCCTGCTCGCGACGCGGCACACCGTGGACGGGCACCAGCCCGGCCCCGGTCTGATCTTCGACAACGGGGGCGTCTTCCCGCACGGTGTCCTGCCCGCGCTGCTGGTCGTCCAGGGCGTCGTGTTCGCCTACGCCTCGATCGAGCTGGTCGGTGTCGCCGCCGGTGAGACCGCCGACCCCGAGAAGGTCATGCCCAGGGCCATCAACTCCATCATGTGGCGGGTCGGCCTGTTCTACGTCGGTTCGGTCGTGCTGCTGGCGCTGCTGCTGCCGTCCGACGCGTACTCGGCCTCGGAGAGTCCCTTCGTCACCGTGCTGTCCAAGCTCGGCATCGACGGCATGGGCGGGGTGATGAACCTGATCGTGCTGACGGCCGCGCTGTCCAGCCTCAACTCCGGCCTGTACTCCACCGGCCGCATCCTGCGCTCCATGGCGATGTCCGGCTCGGCGCCCCGGTTCACCGCGGCGATGAACCGCTCGCACGTCCCCTACGGCGGCATCCTCCTCACCGCGTCCGTCTGTGTTCTCGGTGTCGGCCTCAACTTCGTCGTGCCCGAGGACGCGTTCGAGATCGTGCTGAACCTGGCCGCCATCGGCATCCTCAGCACCTGGGGCATGATCATGATCTGCCACCTGCTGTTCTGGCGGAAGGCCCGCGCGGGCGAGCTGTCCCGTCCCGGATACCGGCTGCCGCTGTCCCCGTACAGCGAGGTCGTCACGCTGCTCTTCCTGGCCTCGGTGCTGGTGCTGATGTGGTTCGACGACGGCCCCGGACGCATCACGATCGAAGTGACGCCGCTGATCGTGCTGGCGCTGGTCGCCGGATGGTTCGCGGTGCGCCGCCGGGTCCACACGATCCGCAGTGCGAACGCCGAAAGCGCGACCGGCGCCCCCGGAACAAGGAACGAGGAGTGATGGCCGACCTGATCGGACCGCCCCGCCACGTCCCCCTGCTGCACGTCGTCCGCGGGGACCTCGTCGAGAGCGTCCACCACGGCTCGGTGGCGGTGCTCGGACCCGACGGACGCCTGCTGTACGCGGCGGGTGACGTCGAGACGCCGTTCTTCCCGCGGTCGGCGATGAAGCCGCTGCAGGCCGCGGGCATGCTGCGCAGCGGGCTGCCGCTGGACGGCGAGCTGCTCGCGCTGGCCGCGGCCAGCCATTCGGGGGAGGAACACCATCGGCGCGGCGTGCGGCGGATCCTGGCCGAGGCCGGGCTCGGCGAGTCCGACCTGCGCAACACCAGCGACCTTCCCCTCGACCCCGACCTGCGCGCGCAGTGGCGGGCGCAGGGGCGGCCGCCGTCGCGGCTCGCGCAGAACTGCTCCGGCAAGCACGCCGCGATGCTGCTGACCGCCCGGCTGAACGGCTGGCCCACCGCCGACTACCTCGACCCGGGGCATCCCCTGCAGAAGGTGATCGCCGACACCGTCGAGGACCTCACCGGCGACCGGATCGCCCGGACATCGGCCGACGGCTGCGGGGCGCCGCTGTTCGCCGTCTCCCTGCACGGGTTGACCAGGGCGTACGCGCGGATCGCCGCCGCGCGCGACGGACACCTCGCCACCCTGGCGGCGGCGCTGCGCGCACACCCGCGGATGCTCGCCGGCCGGGGCCGCGACGTGGTGCGGCTGACGGCCGCGGTGCCGGGCCTGCTGGCCAAGGACGGTTTCGAGGCGGTCATGGTGGCCGCCCTCCCGGACGGACGCGCCGTCGGTGTCAAGATCGCCGATGGGTCGGAGCGGGCCCGTCTTCCGGTCACCGCCGCCGCCCTCACGATCTGCGGAGTGGACCCGGCGGCGCTCGCGCCGTTCTTGGAGACCGCGGTACGGGGCGGCGATGCAGTGGTGGGTCGCTTCGAGATCGCCGGCGACCTCGCCCGCCGAGCCGCGGAGGCCGCGACGGCCGCGTAGTTGCTGTCGGCAGATCGCGGCGGCCGGGTCGTCCGCCGCCGGTGCGGGCGGGCCGGGGCGGCGGCCCGCCCGCACCGGCGGCGACCACTCCAGCGACGCCGCGATGTCACCGACCGGCTCAGGTGACGACGCGGCAGCGCCACCCGCCACACCAAGCCGCACACCACCAGGCCGGGATCACCGCGCCGCTGCGGATCCACCGAACACGCCCCAGGCCGCACCGCACCGGCCGCGCAGATCGAATACCTCTGATGCCCCGTATCCCGCGTGAACCTCATGGCCTCGCCAGTCGAAAGGAAGTGCCGGTGACTCGCGTCGAAGAAGACCTGCTGGGTCCCGTCGAAGTGCCCGCCGACGTGTATTGGGGAGTGCACACATGGCGTGCATTGCAGAACTTCCCGATCACCGGCATCCCCGTCTCCACCTACCCGGACCTGGTCACCGCGCTCGCCGCCGTGAAAGAGGCCGCCGCCACGGCCAACGAGGAGCTCGGGCTCCTCGACCGGCCGAAATCGGAGGCGATCCGGCGGGCCTGCCAGGAGATCCGCGACGGACGGCTGCACGACCAGTTCGTGGTGGACGTCGTCCAAGGCGGCGCTGGGACCTCGACCAACATGAACGCCAACGAGGTGATCGCCAACCGGGCCCTGGAACTCCTCGGCCACGCCAAGGGCGAATACCACGTGCTCCACCCCAATGAGCACGTCAACCTCAGCCAGTCGACCAACGACGTCTACCCGACCGCGATCAAGGTGGCGACCATCAAGGCGGTCGACGATCTGCGCACCGCGATGCACACCCTCCGATCGCGCTTCCTGGCCAAGTCCGTGGAATTCCGCGGCGTCCTGAAGATGGGGCGGACGCAGCTCCAGGACGCGGTCCCCATGACCCTCGGACAGGAGTTCAGCACGTATGCGGTGATGCTCGCCGAGGACTCCGACCGTCTCGCCGAGGCCGTTCGCCTCGTCCACGAGATCAACCTGGGCGCCACCGCCATCGGCACCGGACTCAACGCCCCACCCGGATACGCAGAGACCGCACGCAGGCACCTGGCGGACATCACCGGCCTTCCTCTCGTCACCGCGGAGAACCTCGTGGAGGCCACTCAGGACTGCGGTGTCTTCGTCCACCTGCACGGCGTCCTCAAGCGCGTCGCGGTCAAGCTTTCCAAGATCAGCAACGACCTGCGGCTGCTGTCGTCCGGCCCGCGCGCCGGCCTGGCGGAGATCGGCCTGCCGCCCGTGCAGGCCGGTTCCAGCATCATGCCCGGCAAGATCAACCCGGTGATCCCCGAAGTCGTCAACCAGGTGGCGTTCGAGGTCATCGGCAACGACATGACCGTCACGATGGCGGCCGAGGCGGGGCAACTCCAGCTCAACGCCTTCGAACCGATCATCGTGCACTCCCTCATGAAGAGCGTCACGCATCTGGGCGCCGCCTGCCGCGTCCTGGCCGACCGGTGCGTCGCGGGCATCACCACCGACCCCGACCGCCTCCGCCAGACCGTCGAACACTCCATCGGCCTGGTCACCGCCCTGAACCCGCACATCGGCTACTCCGCCGCCTCCGCCATCGCCAAGGAGGCCCTGCGCACCGGTCGCGGCGTCGCCGAACTCGTCCTGGAGAAGAACCTCCTCCCGCCCGACCAGCTCGCCCGCCTCCTCGACCCCGCTCAGCTGGCCGGCGAATCCAGCACCGGCGGCCGCTGACGCGGTCACGACGGCGTCCGATGCAGAGGCCGACGGCGAAGGTCCGAGACGGGCGAAGCCCCTCTCGACCGCGCGGTCGGCCTCTCATCATGGCGGGGGCCGTGGACATGACACGAGATCATCCTGGAACCGCCGAGCATCTGGTGCTCTCGCTGTCCGGCGGCTGCCGGGTCGATGCGACGGTGCGTCGTTGGAACTGACCGACCGCAACAGCGTCCTATTCCCGGAGGTCGCACTCATCGGCGCGGGCATCAGCCTGTGCGTGATGATTCGAATGCTCACCTATCGGGGCGCGTTCGCCTACGTGGCGCCGAAGCCGGCAGTTCTTTCCAGCACGCCCCATGGCGCCGGCGTGGGGCGCCCGGTAATGCACTGCGACCACACCGGAATCCTCCTTGCCCTGCACACCGCCCGCCTGAACCTCAGCGATCCTCCGCCCGCCTCGGGATGGGACATATGCCTGCTGCTGACCTGACCGACCCGGCCACCAGCACCGCACACCCCCAGGACCGCATCCCATCTGTCCGAGAGCAGGGCCCGGATTGGCGGCAAGTCAACCTGTATTTCGCCGACTGGGAGAACGCCGAGCACGCCGTTGCCGTCCGCCTCGTGCTGGAAGACGTCACCGGCACCAGCGGCGCATGGTGTTTTATCCGCAGCTACCCCGTCTGACGGCTCCGCCTCACCTCCCAACACGGCGTCCCACCGCCACGTCGGCTCACGCGGCCCCTCGACGAAATGGTGTCCCGAGGCGTACCGGAACGCTGGCAGGCCGACCGGTACGAACCCGAGACCGCCGTGTTCGGCGGAATCGACGCCATGGCCGCAGCTCACAGGCTGTTGCCGCAGACAGCCGCGCGATTCTCCGCCTCTCCCCCCGGCCTGCCCTTGGGACGGCTCGAGGTGTCGATGCTGCTGTGCGGAGCGTTGATGCGCGGCTTGGCCTGAACCCTATGAGATCAGCGATGTCTGGGCGAAAGCCACGACCGGCCCCTGCCTGTCAATGTCCCGCCCGCCCGACTCACCGGCCTCACGGTACGGTGACCACGCTGCTGCGCACCGACACCGGTACCGCCTTCGGCCCCGTCGGCCCCTCGCCGCCACGCCATGGGCGGATGCCTTCCACGCCTGCGGCGAGCCTCTGGCAAACCTCGCCCACGACGGCCTTCTCGAACGCGGAGTGCGGGAGATCCTCGCCTGTCGCGCGATCTTCCACTGGAACCGCGCAGGCTTGCAGGCGCGCCAGCAGAGCCTCCTCGCACACGCCGCCCGCACCGCCATCCTCGGCCCCACCCCACGACGAAAAGCCACCTCACAGCCGACAAGCGATTTTCGGCCCAAGCCCCCGAGCAACACATCGGGCTACCGACACGGTTTTCCCAGGTACTACACCGCCTCCCGCTCGTGCCCCGCTCGCACCTGATCTGCCTACCACTCCCCGACCGGGTTCGAGCATCCGCGGCATGCCGACGCCGCCGCGGCCGCCGTCGAACCCCGACAAACGAATCGCCACGCCCGCGCGCGCCAGGAACCTCGCCGCCATGATCGCCGCTGCCTGCGGCCTACCGGGATTGGCCGCCGACTTGTCCTGGCAACAGTTCCGACTCCTGCGCCGCGGCTGGCCGCTGAACGGCCGCACCGCGATCGCCGCCCTCCAGCCCTTGGCCAACCTGGCCCGGCCGTACGGCCGCGCTCGCCGCCCCGACCGCTTGCACCAAGTCCTCAGCGCCATCGCTCACGCCCTCGACCCGGCGGCAGCGTCCTCCTTGGACGACACCAACGTCACCCTCGCCAACCTCACCACCGCTGAGGACGCCACCCCAGGTCCGCAGTTGGTACCAGCACGTCCTCGCCCAGGACGGCAACCGCGCGCTGGCTGCGACCGGCGACTGCGCCAAGGCCGCCGCGCACGCCGCCTTCCACGATCCTGCTCCACATCGGCTCCGCGAAGCCCGCCAGACCCGTATCCTCGCCCTCGCCCCGGCAGCACAGCACGACGACGCGCACAATCTCCTCGAATACACCGACCCCGCAGACCGGAACGGCCCCGTCATCCACGCCTTCCTCGACGCCCACGCCGAACGCACCAACCACCGCCACTTCACCCAGCTGGCATCCGTTCCCCTCACGGAAACCGACGATGTTCCAAGGCCGAGCCAGAACGACATGGATAGCGGGCCGGGCATCCTGTTCCAGGTGCGCCTCGCCCACGCCGCAACCGATCTGGGTACCGCACCGAACATCACCGACTGGAACCATCTCGCCGACCGAACGCTTCAGATCGGGGGCACCTTCACCGCCCGCAAAGCCCTCACCTCACCGCACTCACAGCCGATCGCGTCCAAGCCCTCACCAGCCTGGTTCAACGCGCCGCCCTCAGCACAAACACTCCTCCGACCAGCATCCTCGAAAACTCGGCCCCCCTCTCCGAGCCCCTCCAAGTAGCCGACGACGCCCTCACCCAGACCGTCAACACACAACCCCCTAAGCTGCAGACACCCCCTCACCATGAAGGCCCGTCCACCCCCTGCCAGATGCGTCACCATCTCGTCGGGACAGCCACATTTTCATGCAATGGTGGGTAAGCGCAGATCACCACGCCCCAGCTGGTCTGGTCTTCGTTGCGGTCGGTGTCAAGTACGCCTTCGTCGCTCGCGCCCATAGCCTTCCGGAGCTTGCAGCACACAAGCCCTGCCACACCTAAACTGCCCCCATGCCATACCAGCCGCCAGCACACCATCTAAGGTCACAAAACAGTAACGCCACGATGTAGCCCCAGCTCAGCAAGTGTTCTCCCCGCGCAGGCGGGGGTGGTCCGCTGAGCGACGACGTCGGCGCCTCCCGCTGGCAGTTCTCCCCGCGCAGGCAGGGTGGTCCGGAGCCGATGCCTCGCTCGGTGCGAATCAACCCGTTCCCCCCGCGCAGGCGGGGGTGGTCCGAACCCGCCGGTCGGCCAATAGTAGTTGTCCGAGTTCTCCCCGCGCAGGCGGGGGTGGTCTGGTGTCACTCGCGCTGCCGCCGAATACCTCTTCGTTCTCTCCCCGTTACCTTTCGTGTCCCCGGCAAGCGGGGATCTTGGTCGCCGGGCCGGGCATGACTGATTGCCCCTGTCGTTGATGATCCGGGAGGTGCTGTCACCCGGTCTGGTGGCGTCGATGAACTGCTGATAGAAACTGGCCACCCCTCGGGGCAGGTCTGTTCGTAACGTGGCTGCCGACAGTCGTCGCCCGACCGCGACCAAGTCCGCACGGCTCAACAGGACCTCGATGAGCAGCCAATACGCGGGTTCCTCGGGGTGGACGTCGGCAAGGGCGAGCATCATGCCTGCGCGCTGGACGCTGCGGGCAGGCGGCTGCACGACAAGCCGCTGCCCAACGACGAGGCCCGGCTGCGGGCCCTGTTCGAACGGCTCGCCCAGCATGGCCCGGTACTGAGGTCGCTCGCGCGTCCGGCTGTCAGGTGGCTTATCCGGCCGGCCTGACCATGCGCCGGCTGGCCGACCTGCACCCCGGCCAGGCCAAAACCGACCACCTGCGACCCACTTGTCATCGCTGGCGCCGCCCGTGCCCTTCCGCACCCCTGCGCAGAGTCGACACCGGCGACGAAGCGCTGGCCGAACTGAAGGTTCTGGTCAGCTTCGACGACGACCCGGCCGCCGAAGTCCCCTGCGTCCGCAACCGCATCCGCGGCCTGCTCACCCAGATCCACCCGGCCCTGGAACGGGTGCTGGGGTCCCAAGGCCGACCATCCGGCCGTGCTGGAGCTGCTGCCGCGGTTCGGCGGACCGAAAGTTCTGCGTCAGGCGGGCCGACGACGACTGCTCCCCCTGGCCCGCAAACTCGCCCTACGCATGGGCGAATAGCTGGTGGACGACATCATGGCGGCGCGGGGGACGCCCAAACCGTCACCGTCCCGAGCAGCACCGCAGCTGTCCTGTCGCGCCTAACCGACTCGCTGCGCACCGTCCTGGGCCAGCGCAAACAGATGGCAACCGAGGCCGAGAGGCTGCTCAATGCGCACCCTCTCGCCCAGGTCCTGACCTCGATGCCCCGGTTCGGGGTTAGGACCGCCGCCCGCGTCCTGCTAGAGGTCGGCGACGGCTCGTCCTTCCCGCCCTCCGGGCATGGCCGCTGACGCCGGACTGACCCCGGTCAGCCAGATTTCCGGCACCTCCATCCGCGGCGAACGACCACCCAAGGGCGGCAACAAGCACCTCAAACGCGCCATTTTCACAGCCGCGTTCACGTCGCTGTCCGCCCCACCTACTACCAGCGCAAACGCGATCAGGACAAGCGCCACAACGCCGCCCTGATCTGCCTGGCCCGCCGCCGTTGCGACGTCCTGTACGCCATGCTCCGCGACGGCACCACCTATCAGCCCACAGCCCATAAAGCCGCTTGCCGGACCCCATAGGGACACCTTCGGTTGACACAGGGAGGACGATGCCCCATCGATGGGGTCTCAGCGCCCCGTCGGATCACCCCCGCTCGCGAGGGGAGGACCTTAGAGCTGTTCCTTGGGCCAGAACATGTCGAGGATCACCCCCGCTCGCGCGGGGAGGACCGCATCCCCGATGCCCGTTCGGCGACCGTTATCGTTCTCCCCGCGCGAGCGGGGGTGCTCCGGGGGTGGTGCGCTGCAGCGCACCATGCCCTGAGTTTTCCCCGCGCGAGCGGGGGTGCTCCGGTGAACGGCATCGTGAGATCGAATCCCTCAACTACCAGCTCCGGAAACTCGCCAAGGCCAGCGAACTTCCCCACCGACGACGCGGTGGTCAAGCTGCTGTGGCCTGCCATCGTCAACATCGAGGACAAACGCGCCCGCCAACGCACCGCCCGCACCCACCAGGACGGAGCCCGCACTGGCCACCCCGGACGGCTCATCGAGGGCACCAAGACCTACGGCTGGGCCGAGGCGCTCAACAAGCTCGCCGCCGCCTACCCAGGCCGCATCCAGTGAAGACAACCGGCCCCACGACAAGATCATCTTTACACACTTCGAGTTGCAGGCTCCCGCCCACAGTCTGCTGCGGCTGTTTAGCGAGCTCCGCAAGCCACCGAGGGCGTGCTTTGTGGATCGTGGATGAGCCGGAGCATGAGGCCGGCGATGGTGATGGCAGCGCGGTAGTGCGTGGCGGGCTTGTCGTAGCGGGTGGCGATACCGCGGAAGCGTTTGAGCTGGTTGAAGCAGTGTTCGCTCATGTTGCGGCGCCGGTGGCGGTCGTGGTCGAAGCCGCAGCGGCGGTGCCCGCGCCGGACCCGGGCGGTCGGCTGATCGGCCCTTCCGTGGATGGTGTGCGGGATGCGCCGCCGCCTCAGACAGGCGCGGATGATTGCGGCGAGTCGGCGCCTCCGCGTGCCTGTGATGACGGCCGCTGCGTGGGGCTTAAGTCTTTGGGCGTCTGCCTACTGCTGAAAGGCCCCTGGGTCCGCACCCAGCATCGGATTGGGTACGGGCTCGGAATGTGCAGTCCGATGGTCAGCCTTGGCCGGTCATCGGACTGTGGTCTGTTCCGGACTCGGTGGTCAACCGCGCCAACGTCATGCTCCACCGCACATGGCCTTGGATGGTCAGGTGAGGCGGTGTGCCTCGTGGTCGCGGACGGGTTCGCCCACGGTCACGCCGTGCAGGACGTGTGCGAGTACCTCGGCGCCGCGGATCACTCTGGGACCGGGGCGGTTGAAGTAGGAGGGGCCGTCCACCACCCAGACCTGATCGGCGCGGCCCTCCCAGTCCTCCGGCCTCGTCTCGGCCCTGGTCCGGTCGGGGCTGAATCCGCAGGGCATCAGGAGGATCACGTCGGGGTGGGCGTCGGCAAGGGCCGCGTCCGTCATGGGGCCGGTGTGCTCGCCGGGGGCGGCCAGCAGCGGTTCCCCGCCCGCCGTCGCGATCTGCTCGGGCACCCAGTGCCCGGCGGGCCACAGGGGATCAAGCCATTCGATCGCCGCGACTCGCGGGCGCGGAGCGTTCGCGACCGCGCCGCGGACTCGGGCGAGCCGCTCTTCCAGTTCCCGCACCCGCGCGGCTGCGGTCTCGGAGACGCCCAGGATTTCGCCTACCTGCAGCACATTGTCGAGGACGTCCGGCAGTGTTCTTTGATGACGAGTCCGGTGGGTGCGAAGTCCGTGAGGTGGCGCCGCACCAATGGCGCAAGGTCGTCGAGGTCGCCGTCGCGGAGGGCGGTGACGCGGGCGCAGGTGTCGCAGACGGTGTGGGCGTGGGGATGGTCGGTGACGCGTCCGTCGCGGGTGCGCGTGTGGTGGATGTGCAGGCGTTCGAAGAGCGCCAGCGTCCGGTAGACGGCGGACAGGTTCAGGTTGTCGGCCGCGGTGGCGTGTTCGTGGATCGCGTCGGCGGTGAGGTGGCCGTCGGCCCGCGCCAGGGACGTCCGCGACGAGGGCTCGGGGGCGGATGTTGCGGTGGCCGGGCGCGCGCATCCGGGACAGCGCCCAGGGACGGCGCCGCGCATGGTCCGGGCGGGAATGATCCGGAGGCAGCATGGCTGCATTGTTGATGGCTTCCATGGCCTACAAACTTCCGGATCTTCCGTACGACTACGCCGCCCTGGAGCCCGCCATCACCGGTGAGATCCTGGAGCTGCACCACTCTGGACACCACGCCGCCTACGTCAAGGACACGCTGGAGAAGCTGGCGGAGGCCCGCGACAAGAACCAGCTCGGCGGGCTGGTCGGTCTGGGGAAGACGCTCGCCTTCATCCGGGTACGTCCCTGCACACGATCTTCTGGGGCAACCTGTCCCCCAACGGCGAGCTCGGCTCGGCGATCGACGAGCACTTCGGCTCGTTCGAGGCGTTCAAGAAGCAGCTCACCCAGGCGACCACGACCGTCCTGGGCTCGGGATGAGGCGTGCCGGCCTGGGAGCCGCTCGGCAAGCGGCTGATCGTCCAGCAGGTCTACGACCACGACGCCTGGGAGCACACCTACTACCTGCAGTACAAGAACGTGCGCCCGGACTACGTCGAGAAGCTGTGGGACCTGGTGAACTGGAACGACGTCGCCGCCCGCTTCATCGCCGCCAAGAACGGCCGACGAGCGTTCAGGCCCCGCGGACTGCGGCGCCCACCGGACCCCGGATCATGCTCAGAACACCTTCCCGGGTCCGGCGGGCGCCGCTCCGCATCTTCCACCGACT
Source organism: Actinomadura keratinilytica (assembly GCF_039539665.1). Classification (NCBI taxonomy): domain Bacteria; kingdom Bacillati; phylum Actinomycetota; class Actinomycetes; order Streptosporangiales; family Thermomonosporaceae; genus Actinomadura; species Actinomadura keratinilytica. The sequence continues at coordinate 27,419 of NZ_BAABDO010000024.1, read as the reverse complement.
CCCGAGGCGGACATGTCCCGGCCCTGCACCCCGCCCACCCCTCTGGCCAGTCCGCCCGTCTTATTGCATCATCGTCGCAACAGCAAATTACTTGCGATACAGGAGCGGGTGGACGACGTGCAGCGGCTGGACGGAGAGGCCACGCTGGCGATCAGCACCGAGATCGCCAGGCTGTACCGGGACTGCTACGCGCGTCCGCCCTGGTCGGAGACCCCCGCACAGATCGCGGCCTATCCGGAGAAGCTGGCGGCCTCGACACGCCGTGAAAGGTTCACGGCGTGGGTCGCATGGGACAGCGGCCGCCTGGCCGGTATCTGCTACGGGTGGCCCACCCCTGGCGACCTGTCCGGGAACCGTGTCTATGCGATGCTCGCCCGGGCCGCGGGCGTGGAGGGCGCCGTGATGCTGACGCGCGATGCCTTCGAGGTGGCCGAACTGTTCGTCCACCCGGCACACCAGCGTCGCGGGCTGGGACGGACGTTGCTCACCCGGGCCGTCGCAGGCTGGGACACCGCCTGGCTGATCACCCATCCGGGTGCGCCGGCCGCGCGCCTGTACGAGCGGCTGGGCTGGCGTCGACACGTCGCCCTGCCCGCCGACTTCTACCCGCAGCTGCCGATGTCGGTCTACGTTCTCCACCGCACGAGACCGTCGGCTCCGGCGCGGGATGCGCGGGCGCAGCTCGACCCGCTGTGACCCCTCCCTACGCCAGGTCGAGCGTGGAGGCCTCCAGGAGCCGCCGGGTGGCGGGATGCCGCGCATCGTCCAGGTCGGCCGCGGGCAGGTCCTCGGCGACGCGGCCGCCGTCCAGGACGACCACGCGGTCGGCGACGCGGCGGGCGACGTGCAGGTCGTGGGTGACCACGACGATGGTGTGGCCGTGGTCCCGGCGCAGGTCGGCCAGCAGCCGGAGGATGCGTTCGCGGGTGAGGACGTCCAGGCCGCTGGTGGGCTCGTCGGCCAGCAGGACGGTGGGGTTCTGCGCGAGCGCGCGGGCGACCGCGACGCGCTGGCGTTCCCCGCCGGACAGGGTGGCCGGGTTCCGGGATGCCATGGCCGGGTCGAGGCCGACGTAGCGCAGCAGGCCGTCGTCGTAGGGTCCCGCTTCGGCGATGACCTGCCGGACGGTGTGGCGGGGGTCGAAGGAGGCCAGCGGGTCCTGGAAGATCAGCGCGGTTCGGCGTCGGACGGCGCGCCGGCGGCGGCCGCGCAGCGCCCACACGTCGTCGCCGTCGCGCAGGACGGCTCCCCGGTCGGGGCGGTCGAGGGCGGCGAGGGCGCCGAGGAGGGTGGTCTTGCCCGATCCGCTGCGTCCGACGATCGCCACCGCCTCCCCGGCGCCGATGTCGAGGTCGACGCCGTCCAACGCGAGGGTGGTGCGGCGGCGGGAACGCAGGACGCGGCGCAGGTTCCGGACGCTCACCTTCTCCCCTCCCTCCCCGGCGGGTGGCGTGGCCGGCTCGGGTGCGAGGGCGGCGGCGACCAGTTCGCGGGCCAGGTCGCTCCTCGGGTTGCCCAGAACCCGGCGGGCGGGGCCGTGTTCGACGATGCGGCCCTGGTGCATGACGGCGATGTCGTCGGCCCAGCGGGCGGCGGCCCTCAGGTCATGGGTGATCAGCAGGACGGCGCGGTCGTCGGCCTGGGCGCGGACCAGGTCCAGGACGGTCGCCTGCGTGACCGGATCCAGGGCCGCGGTGACCTCGTCGGCGATCAGGACGGCGGGCTCGTGCACGGTCGCCAGGGCGAGCGCCACACGTTGCGCCTGGCCGCCGGACAGCTCGAAGGGGTGTGCGGCGGCGAGAGCGGGGTCCAGGTCGAAGCGCGCCAACGCGGTATGCGGGTCGCCTCTGCGGTGGACCTTGACGGTTTCGGTGAGGTGGCGCCGGACGGTGGTCGTCGGGTTCAGGGACGCCAGGGCGTCCTGGAAGGCGTATCCGACGTCGCGTCCGCGCACGGGCGGGCGTCCGTTGACCAGGACGGTGCCTCCGTGCGGGCCCAGGCCGGCGATGGCGCGGGCGGTGAGGGTCTTGCCGCTGCCGCTCGGCCCGACCAGCGCCAGGACCCGTCCGGGGGGAACGGCGAGGTCGATGCCGTGCACGACGCGGCGTCCGGGGACGTCGACGGTCAGCCCGGTGACGGTGAGTCCCGCGGGTCGAGAGGTCGTCACCATGCCCTGTCTTCGGACGGGCCGGACAGCGCACCGGCGACGACGTTGACCGCGATGATCGTGACGACCACGGCGGCGGCCGGAATCGCGACGGTGTACCACTCGCCGGTGAGCAGGTGCGACTGGGCCTCGGTGAGCAGGTTCCCCCAGCTCGGCCGGTTCGGCGGGACGCCCAGGCCGAGGAAGCTGAGCGTGGACTCGGTCAAGATGGCGTGCCCGACCTCGAACGCGGCGATGGACGCGACCGGCGGCAGCGCGCCCGGCAGCAGGTGCCGCCACATCACCTGCCATCGCGACAGCCCGAGCGCGTAGGCGGCGCGGATGTACAGGCGCTCGCGGCGGCTGCGCAGCTCGGCCCGGACGATGAGGGCGACCGGCATCCAGCTCGTCACCGCGATTCCGGCGATCACCAGCCCGAGGGACGGCCCGGCGACGGCGGCGAAGGCGAGCACGACGACCAGCAGCGGCAGGGCGAGCATGATGTCGGCGATGCGGGCGATGACACCGTCCAGCCGGCGGGGCGCGACGGCGGCCAGCCCGCCGATCAGCATGCCGAGTCCGACGGTGATGGCGGCGGCGGTCAGCCCGACCAGCAGCGAGGTGCGGGCGCCGTAGAGCATCCGGGTCCACAGGTCGCGGCCGAGCAGATCGGTGCCGAGCGGGTGGCCCGGCGAACCGGGCGGCAGCGAGGTCGCCGACGTGTCGGTGGCGACCGGATCCAGCGGGGTCAGCAGCGGCGCCAGGACGGCCGCCAGCACCATCACCGCGAGCACGGCGACGGCGGCGAGCAGAGCCGGGCGCCGGGGCCGCAACCGGACGGCCAGCAGGCCGCGGACGCGGCCGGGGGCCTCGAAGGATTGCGACGAGATGGATTCAGACGACACAGACGACGCAGGTTCCGACGGCATGGCTTCAGGCGGCATCGGCCCGTCCCGTCCGGACGCGCGGGTCCAGGGCCGCGACGATGAGCTCGGCGATCAGGTTGGCGGCGATCACGACCAGGCCGGTGACCAGCACGATCGCGACGAGCAGCGGGTAGTCCTGGGCGCGGGCCGCGGTGATGGCCGCACGCCCCATCCCGGGCCAGGAGAAGATCACCTCGGTGGCGTACACGCCGGCGACCAGCGTCCCGACGCCGACGCCGAGCCGCGCGGTGAACGGGACGAGTCCGGGACGCATCAGGTGCCGCGCGACCACGACGCGTCGGGGCAGGCCGCGGACGCGGGCGTTCTGCACGTGCGGCGCGTCCCTGAGCCGCCCCACACCGTCCTCCACCAGCCGCACGTAGACGCCGAAGTGGTGGCCGAACGCCAGCGCGCACGCCGGCAGCACCAGATGGGCGAGCAGCCCGTACGCGGTGACCGGCTCACCGGGACGGCTCACTCCCCCGGACGGCATCAGGTGCGTCGCCGCGGCGAACACGTACAGCAGCAACAGCGCCCCCACGAAACCGGGCATGCCGCCCAGTACGAACAGTGCCAGGTCGATGCCGCGGCGCAGCCACGCACGCCGCGTGAGCGCCGCGACGAGCCCGACCGCCAGCGCCGCGGTGAAGCTCAGCAGGACCGCGGCGGCGGTGAGCAGCAACGTCCACGGCACCGTGTCGCGCAGTGTCTCGCCGACCGGCCGCCCCGACATGTACGAGGTGCCCAGGTCGCCCCGCACGGCGTCCGACGCCCACCGCCAGTACCGGACGGGCAGCGGATCGTCCAGCCCCATCTCGGCGCGCAACTCCGCGACGGCCGCCGGGGACGCCGGGCGCCCGCCCGACCGTGCCTCCAGGATCGACGCGGCCGGGTCGCCGGGGGCGGCGTCCAGCAGCCCGAAGCACACCATCGACAGGGCGACGACGACCAGCAGCGCCGTCGCCGCCCGGGTGATCAGTCGCAGCGCCATCTAGGTGCGGCGCCAGGTCTCGGCGTTCCAGAAGAACCCGTAGCCGTGGTGGCCGAGCGTGCGCCGGGCAGGGCCGGACAGGTTCTCGGGCACGGCGTTGATGGTCTGGAGGTAGGCGATCCACAAAAACGGCGGGTCGTCCTGCAGCGCCTGCTGGAACGCGGTGTAGGCGGCCTTGCGCTTGGCCGGGTCGAGTGCGGAGCGGCCCTCTTCAAGAGCCTTGTCGGCGGCAGGGTTGCTGTATGAGCCGTAGTTGGAGCCGCCCTTGTCCAGCGCCTGGGACGAGGAGAACGGCCCGTACACCGCGGAGTCGGGGTCGTAGGGCGTGCCCCAGCCGACCACGAACCCCTGCAGGTCGCCCCAGTGCTTGCGCACCCAGTCGCGCGGGCGCGGACGCGGATCGACGTCGAACCCCTGCTGCCTGAGCTGCGTGGCCGACACGTTCAGGATCGCCACTCGCAGGGAGTCCTCGGCGAACGTCGTCAGCTCGAAGGCGACCGTCTTGCCGTCCTTGGCCCACAGGCCCTGCCCGTTCTTGGCATATCCGGCCTCCGTCATCAGGGACGCGACCTTCCCCGGATCGAAGGCGAACCCGGGCGCGGCGGCGTACGGGCTCATGTCCAGCGGCCCCTTCGCCGGCGTCCCATAGCCCATCACCACGCTCTTGGTGATGGCGTCGCGGTCGACCGCGTAGTTCATCGCCTGGCGGACCCTGCGGTCGGCGAACACCGGGTCGGTCATGTTGAACATGATCGCCCGGTAGTCGGCGGTCGGGTACACCTCCAGCCGGTGGTCCGTGGCCTTGCCGGCCTGCTGGGGTGCCAGGTGGGCGGCGTCGACCTCGCCGTTGCGCAACTGGATCAGCCGCGCCGAGTCGTCCGGAACGTACTTGATGACGATCTTCTTCAGCCCCGGTTCGCCCTCGTAGTAGCCGTCGAAGGCGGTCAGCTCGGCGTATTGGCCGTGCTTGTAGGTCTTGAGCGCGAACGGGCCCGTGCCGACGGGGCGCTGCCCGAACTCGGGGTCGGTGAGCTTCTTCCCCTGGAGCAGGTGCTTGGGGAGCATGCCCATCGACAGCGCGTCCAGCATCGGCGCGAACGGCTCCTTCAGGCGGAGCCGCACGGTCGTCGGGTCGGGTGTCTCGATCTGCCCGACCATCGTGAAGTTGCGCGACAGCGGCGAATCCGCGCCCGCGTCGCGGACGGTCTCGATGGTGAACTTGACGTCCTCGGCGGTGAACGGCTTCCCGTCGTGCCAGGTGACACCGGGACGCAGTGAGAACGTGTAGCTCTTGCCGTCCGGGGCGACCTGCCACGACCGCGCCAGCGCCGGGACGACCTTGTTGTCCTTGTCGTGCCGGGTCAGGCCGCGGAACACCAGCTCGGTGACCGGGTCGGTGTGCTCGTCCTGCAGCCCCGGATTGAAGGTTTCGGGCTCGTCTCCGATCGCGTAGGTGAGCGACCCGTCCCCACCCGAGGAGGACTCGCCACCCTGCCCGCACCCCGAGGCGGCCGTAGCCGCCATGACAAGGGCCATCAAGGCCAGAATCGGACGTTTCACCATGGCCCGCATTATTGCAAACTCCACGCAGTAGCGACTCAGTTGCAATTGGATGGAGGTTGGGCCACCCGGTGGCCACCCGGGCCGGTGCCCGTCCAGCTCACGGGTCCGCAGTTCGGTGCAGCCGGGCCCACCCGGCTGCTGGGAGGCCATGGGAAGCACCGCTGGTGGTGTGCTCGTCAGGTGTGGCGGAAGCCTTTGCCGGTTCGGTCGAAAGGATCCGGGGGCAGGCCGAGGTAGGTGGCGCGCAGGTCGTCCCATGCCGCGAGGCGGTCGAAGTCGGGCGGGGAGAGGATCTGCTGGGTGTCGGTGAGGAAGGGGTTGGGCAGCATGACGGTGATGAGCTGCTCGCCGCGCCCGTTGAACATGCGCACGCCCCAGGACGTGGGGCTGCCGTCGTGGACGATCCGGTAGAGCTCGGCGCGGGCGCAGCGGCGGATGCGGCCGAGTTCGGGACCGCCGGCGGTGTGTTCACCGATGCACAGGTGGAAGTGCCAGCGGCCGAAGTCGACGGTGACGTACCCGTCGTACATGGCGATCTTCTTGGGCGCGTTGGGGGCGGCGACCTCCCAGGCGGCGCCCTGCACCAGGACGCCGAAGTGGATGTGCGCCCAGTACTTCTCGAAGATGTCGGTGATCAGCGAGAGGAGGGTCTGCTCGTCCGTGGGCAGCGGCCACAGGTGCAGGGTTCCGGTGCCGGGTTCCTCGACGACCGTGTATGAGGGCGATGCGGTCATGGGGCTCCGTTCGTGAGGCGGGCGTCGGAGTCGAGCAGGGCGCAGTCTCCGCACTTGCCGCCGCCGGGGATGCGGTAGTACAGGCAGCAGCTGCGGCGGACGAAGAAGGGGCTGTCCGGAGCCTGTCCGCGCAGGTCGCCGGTGCCCTTCAGGACGCCGAGGTCCAGCAGGGCGCGGCCGAGCGCGACCGCGGGGGCGGTGCGGCCGGGGCGTTCGCGGGTGATCGTGCGGACGGTTCCGGCGAGTGCGGAGGCGGCGTTCCCCCAGAGCAGACCGGGGGCGATCGTGGTGGTGCGGCGGACGGCGTCGGCCAACGGGCGCAGCAGGCCGTCCACCACGGTCTCGTACAGGTAGGTCCGGGCGCGGTCGGGATCGTCGGTGGTCCAGCCGGACGGGGACGGGTCGCGCAGCGGTAGCGGGCCGGTGTCGGCGGGCCTCCAGTGCAGGCGGTCGGGGGCGAGGTCGGGAAGCAGGCCGTGGACGCTCGCGGCCCCCAGCGCGGGTGACCACAGGCGGGCGGCCATGCCCTGGAAGAGGATCGATGCGGCGACCCGCCGTTCGGCGGTGCCGAGGCGGTCCGCGACGTCGGTGATCCGGCCGGTGAGGATGTCGGGATCGGTGAACAGGTCGGTGAGGGGCCGCCAGTCGTCGTCGGGAGGCGCGACCTCGATCGCGAAGTAGGCGCTGAGGGAGGCGACGTCGGTCAGGGCGGCGGTGACCTGGGAGTCCTCGGCGGGGCGCAGCGTGGGGACGGTACCGGCGGTCCGCCGTGCCCAGTCGGTCAGGGCGGCCGCATCAGGGAAGCGGTGGCGGGTTCCGTCGAAGGCCGCGGTGTAGCCGCCGTCGTCGCGGGTCACCGCCAGATCGGCGGTCGAACCGGTGACGCGCCAGCCCTGGCGGGTCAGGCCGCGTTCCACGACGGGGGTGTGCCCGGGGCCGGCGTCGACGCGAACGGTTCCGGCGGTGCCCGCGGGCAGGACGAACACCCCCGCGGCGGCGTCGAAGGCCAGGCCGCCGCCGTCGAAGACCGAGGCGATGGAGCCGTCCAGGGCCAGTTGCTCGGGCGTGCCGCAGCGCAGGCCGCCGGTGCCGGTGAGGAGCCAGATCCGGTCGGCGATCCGCAGGGCCAGCTCAAGGTCGTGGGTGGACACCAGGACGATCAGGGACCGGCTGCGTGACAGTTCGCGCAGCAGCCCCATCAGCGCCACCCGGGACGGGACGTCCAGGAACGCGGTGGGTTCGTCCAGCAGGATCGCCGACGGTTCCTGCGCCAGCGCGCGGGCGGTCAGCACGCGTTGCCGCTCGCCGTCCGACAGCTCCGTCACCTGCCGGTCGGCCAGGTGGGACGCGTTCACCGCCGCCAGCGCCCAGTCGACGACGGCGCGGTCGGCGGCGGTCAGCCGGCCGGTCAGCCCGGTGTGCGGGTGGCGGCCCAGGCCGGCCAGCTCGCGGGCGGTCAGCAGCGGCGGCAGGTCGCGTTCGGTGAGCACGACCGCCAGCCGCCGGGCCAGGTCGGCCGGCCCGATGGCGGTCAGGTCGGCGCCATCGAGCAGGACCCGGCCGTCCAGCGCGGGCTGGAGCCCGGCCAGGGTGCGCAGCAGGGTGGACTTGCCGGTGCCGTTCGGCCCGGCCAGCACGGTCAGCTCTCCGGGGGACGCGGCGACGTCGAGGCCGGTGAGGACCCGGCGGGGCGGCCGTCCACGGCGGCCGGGATAACCGGCGGTCAGGGCACGCAGTTCCAGTGTCATCTCCCACCCGTCCTCTCACACCGCCGGGCCGAGCCGGGCCGCGCGGCTGCGCAGCAGGACGGCGATCACCACGGGGGTGCCGACCAGCGTGGTCACCGCGTTGAGGGGCAGCACGGCGCCGCCGCCGGGCAGCTGGGTGGCCACGCAGCACAGCAGCGCCGCCGCCGCGCCCAGCAGCAAGGCCCCGGGCATGAGCACCCGGTGGTCAGAGGTGCCCAGCAGCAGCCGGGCGAGGTGCGGTACGGCCAGGCCGAGGAAGGCGATGGGACCGCAGTAGGCGGTGACCGCACCGGCCAGCACCGACGCCGACAGCAGCGTGCCCGTGCGGACGCGCCGCACCTTCACCCCCATGGTGCGGGCGTAGTTCTCCCCCAGCAGCAGCGCGTTGAGGGGTTTGATCCCGGCGAGCGCGGCGGCCAGCGCACCGCCGCACACCGGCGCGAACAGCGCCAGGTCCGCCCAGGACACCCCGGTGAAGCCGCCCAGCCCCCAGGAGATGAACTGCTGGGCGCGGCGCGGGTCGGTGCAGGCCAGCAGCAGGGAGATGAGCGACGTCGCGGCCGCGCCGACCATCACCCCGATGACCAAGAGCGTGACCACCGACCGGACCCGCCGCGACAGCAGCAGCACCATGACCAGCACCGCGGCCGCCCCCGCCGACGCGGCCGCGACCACGCCGATCCGGCCGAGCCCGGCGACGCCCGCGGTGAACGCGCCGGCCGCACCGCCGGTCCCGGCGACCACCAGCGCCACTCCCAGGCTCGCGCCCGAGCTGACCCCGAGTATGTAGGGCTCGGCCAGCGGGTTGCGGAACAGCGTCTGCATCTGCACGCCCGCCACGGCCAGGGCGGCCCCGGCGAGGGTCGCGGTCAGCGCCCGCGGCAGCCGCACCGTCCAGATGACGGTCTCGGCGCCCGGGTCGGCGCCCGGAGTCTTCAGCAGGGCGGGCACGGCCTGGGTGAGGGGGATGGTGGTGGAGCCGATCGCCACGGCCAGCACCAGCGCCGTCCCCGCCGCCACCGCCGAAGCCGCAAGGACCAGTCCTCGGCGGTGGCGTGCGACCATCGCCGGGACCGCGGACACGGCCAGGGACGTCATGAGGCCAGCCGCCGGTAGAAGGTGAAAGTGTGGCCCGGGGCCAGATCGGGGTGCAGGATGGCCACCAGGTCGGCCAGAATCAGGTCCGGACGGGCCACCCCGCGTTCATAGAAGTCGTTGCCTCCGCCGGGCCCGAGCGCCTTGTTGCTCGACCACACCGCCCCGGTCTTGAAGGCGGTGAACTCGGCGTAACGGGGGTCGTCCTCGCGCACGTCGGCCAGGGTCTTCCACTCGGTGACGTTGGCCAGCCACACCTTGGCGTCCCTGCCCTTGGCCAGCACCGCTTCCAGATCCAGCGTCGTGCTGCCGGTTCCCTTGGTGGAGGCCCAGGGGTAGGTGCCGCCCGCGTCCTTGATGAGCCCGGCGACATAGCTGCCGCCATTGGGTACCGCCCATTCGCCGTGCAACATCTGACCGGGCAGGACGGTCACCGTGGGCGCGGCCTCGACCTTGGCCGCCAGAGCCGTGTAAGCCTGCTCGACCCTGCCGAAGACCTCGTTCGCCTTGGCCTCGGTACCGGTCAGGGCGGCCATGAGCCTGATCCACTCGGCGCGGCCGAGCGGGGTGGACTCCAGCCACTCGGCGTTGGCCACCACCTTCACCCCGGCCTTGCGCAGGGCGGGGTAGTCCCTGTCCTCGATGCCCCCGGTCATCAGCACGTCCGGACGCGCGCCGATCACCTTCTCCACGTCGATCTGACCGGCGCGCGCGTACTCGGCGACCGCGCCGCTTCGCACCCGCTCCAGCACCTGCGGGGAGCTGATCGGCGCGCTCTGCGCCACCCCGGTCAGGACGTCCAGCACGCCCAGTTCGGTGACGAACGGCAGGTGCGTGGTGGACGCCGAGTACAGCGTGTCGATCGGTGTCTCCACCGTGATCGCCCCGGCCAGATCGCCTTCCGCCTTGGGCGCCGGGGTGCCGCACCGCACCAGCACGTACTTCTCCGGCCTGGCCCCGGGTGCGGGCTGTTCGACGGTGACGACCTGGTAGTTCTTGGCGTAGGTCAGGGTGAAGTTGGCGGCGTGCCGGACGGTCTGCTTGACCGGGAAGTAGTCCTTGGACGCGTCGAAGTCCTTGACACAGCCGCGATCCGCGGCCGTGGACGGCGAACCGCCACCGCCTCCGCATGCCGTGAGCGCGAACAGGGCGGCCAGGACAAGACCGCCGAACCGATGCGAGGCACGAAGCATCGCTGTCTCTCCCTGCGACGGGCCGCGACCGCCGTTCCGCGACGGCGTCCGCGGCGCGGAAGGGGCGGATCGCAGGGAGGGGCCGCCGCGCGGCCGCGGAACCGCCGCGCGCGGGCAGGGAATTCGGGCATGCCCGGTCCACCGTCCTCTCTCCGGGGAGATCCGCCCCGGGTTCCTTCGAGGAAGCGACGACGTGAGTCTCCTGGCTCTCGGGTCAACGCTCGTCCCGGCCTTCCCACCCGCCGGAGCGGGCAGTGGCGTCGTTCGGGATCCGCTCGCCGATCACAGTGGCGGGACCGCGCCGGATTCGCACCGGCTTCCTCGTTCCGCCGTCGCCTACAGCGCACAATGATGGCACATGCGACACCTGCCACCTACTTGCACCAAGGTCCCGCTTCGACCGTCCTGCACGAAGAGCAGGCGTCACGCAGACGAGCGGCGGGCCACGCCTCGTCTGTGCCGCCAGGGTGGCCGACGGCGTCTGCTCACGCGATGAGCTGAGCGGCATGATGTCGGCGACAACGCCGACCCGGTCCCACCAATGATCGACCACCGGTCCCGGCGTGCCACCAGCACGCTGATCAAGTGCATCGAGGTGCCCGGCGAGCCCGGCCTGTTCGGCCGGACGGCCCCATCGCTCGCCACGTCCGAACTCCTGCGCGATCACTGCGCCCGACGGCAGATCACCTTCCGGATGGACCAACGCCCGCTGCCACGCTTGACGCCGAAGCAGCGACGTCGGCCGCACCCGGCCTACTCCATCGCCCACCGGACGGCGGCGAGGGCGGGCGTTCTCAGCGGGACGCGAAGACCACCTGATCGCCCCCGCCGGCATCGGGCAGTTGCCCGGCCGGGGCCGGCGACCATGAGCCCAGAACACCGGGCAGCCCGGGGACCGAATCGATCACCTGACGGGCGACGGTGTCGGTGCACCGCAGGAACGCCAGGTGACGAACGGCGTGCGCGGCGACCTGCTCGATGCGCGGCCTGCGCGGGGACGGGCTGGCCGGCCCCTCGCTTCGGGGACCGGATCCAGGTGTTTGTGTGGGTACGTTAGTTATTGCGCACAGATTCCCTGGGACGGTTGCCGTCCATCCCGCCCCGGCAATGACCTCTGGAGGCGGGGAATGCCGACGTGCGGATCGCGAGCAGTCGGCGGGGCTTGGTTTGCCTTCCGATTACAGGAGTCCGAGCGGCTTCAGTCGGTCGCGGAGTGATGTGGCGTCGGTGAAGAGGAGGGCTCCCATGCCGAGGGCCTCGGCCGCCGCCACGTTGACCGGGTTGTCGTCGACGAACAGTGTCTCGTGCGGCGCCACACCGAACCGCTGCAGGGCGAGCCGGAAGATCTCCGGGTCGGGCTTGCACACCTTCACCTCCCCGGACACCACGACGTCCCGGAACAGCTCCAGCACCGGGTACTCGCGCACGGCGATCGGGTAGGTCTCGGCCGACCAGTTGGTGATGGCGAACATCGGCGTGCCCGCGCCGTGGATCTCGGCGACGAGTTCAGGCACGCCCGGGATGGGTCCGCCCAGCATCTCCGGCCACCGCCGCCAGTACGCCTCGATCAGCTCGCGCTGGTCCGGGTGGCGGGCGGCGGCCACCTCGACGGCCTCGGCGAACGAACGGCCGCGGTCCTGCTCGGCGTTCCACGAGTCGGAGCAGACCTCGGTGAGGAAGCGCTCCCGTTCCGCGTCGTCGGGAATCAGCTTGCGGTACAGGTGCAGCGGATCCCAGTCGATGATCACGCCGCCGATGTCGAAGATGACCGAGGTCACGGGGCCGGGCGCGGGCATGGCTGCCGTCACTTCCTCTCGCGTTCGAAACGTCGGGCGCAGGCCGGAGATCACACCAGGATGACCGCGACCCCCGCGGCCTCGATCTTCTCCAGTTCGCCGGGCGGCGCGCTGGAGTCGGTGACGATCGCGTCCAGATCGGTGACCGGGCAGACATGTCCGAGCCCGGTCCGGGTGAACTTGGAACCGTCGCACACGGCGATCTTGCGCTGTGCGGCGGCGAGCGCCGCCTGTTTGATCGGGACCTCTGCCAGGTCGTGGGCCGTCAGCCCGTGCCGGGCCGACAGCCCGCACACCGCGAGTACGGCGGTGTCGACGCGCAGCGCGCGCAGCGAGGTCTCGGTGAAGTGTCCGACCAGCGAGAGCGTGCCCGGCAGCATCTGGCCGCCGGGGACCAGCAGCCGCACATCGGGCGCGGCGCTCAGCGCGTTCACCGAGTGCAGGTCGAGCGGGATCGCGGTGATCCGCCGGCGCGCCAGAGCGCGGGCGACCTGCAGGACCGTGGTGCCGCTGTCGAGGATCACCGACTCCCCGTCGGCGATCAGCTCGTCGACCTTGGCGGCGATGCGCCGCTTGCTGTCGGCGGCCTCGTGTTCGCGGACCGCGAACGGCGGGGCCTCGCCGCGCAGCAGCAGGCTCACCGCGCCGCCCCGGACCCGGCGCAGCACGCCCTGTTCGGCGAGCTGGTCGAGGTCGCGGCGGATGGTCATCTCCGAGCAGCCGGTCTGCGCGGCCAGCTCGGCGACGGTGACCCGCTCGGCCGTTCGCAACCTTTCGATGATCTCTCGGTGCCGATTCGAACCTTCCACATGTTGCATCTCACGTGATAGATGTTTGAAAGTCAAGGTTCTGCTCGCGAGGGACCGTGGAGGGGCGACGTGGACTGGATCGTCTTCGACTACGCGGGTGTGATCAGCCACGCCCCGCCCGACCAGGCCGGGGTCCGGCTGGCCGAGGCCGCAGGCGTCGAACCCGGCGTGTTCTGGCCCGCCTACTGGAAGAACCGCGCCGCCTACGACCTGGGCGCGGTGGACGCCGCCGGATACTGGCGCGACGTGTACCGGCAGCTGGGGCGGCCGTTCCGGGAGGAGGACGTCGACCGGCTGGTCGCCCTGGACCTCGGTGCGTGGTTCGAGATCAACGACGCCACCCTCGAGATCGTCGAGGCCCTCAACGCGCGGGGCATGCGGCTGGCCCTGCTGTCCAACGCGGTCGTGGAGATGGCCCGGCTCATCGACGGGCAGAGCTGGGCGAGGCTCTTCCGGCACCGGCTGTTCAGCTCCGACCTGCACCTGGCCAAGCCCGGCGCGCAGATCTACCGCCGGGCGTGCGAGATCCTCGACACCCGGCCCGAGGACGTGCTGTTCATCGACGACCGGCAGGAGAACGTGGACGCCGCCGCGTCCGTCGGCATGACGGCGCTGCTGTTCACCGACGCGGCCCGCCTCTGGGCGGACCTGGCGTTCGCGCTGCCCTCCGGGATGCCGGCCCGCCCGTCCGGGCAGGTCCGATGAGGGCGGCGGGCCCCGCGCGCGTCAGGGAGCACGCGGCCACGAGCTTCAACCGCGTGGCCATGGGGGGCATGTGCGTTTCGTTCGTGGTGATCGGCGCGCTCCAGGCGATGTACGGGCCGGCGGTCCCCGCGATGCGCGAGCGTTTCGGCCTGTCCTCCGGGGAGGTCGGGCTCGCGCTGTCGGTGCACTTCGTCGGTGCTCTGCTGGGCGTGCTGTGCACACCGCGGCTGCGCCGTGTCGGCAACCGGCTGTTCCTCGTCTCGGCGCTCACCACGATCGCCGTCGGGTGCCTGGGGTTCGCCGCGGCCCCGGTCTGGCCTCTTGCGCTGGCGGCGGCCTTCGTGGCGGGGATCGGTTTCGGCTGGATCGATGTCGGCGTCAACGAGCTGTTCATCGAGTTCTACGGGGCCGACAGCACGGGCGTGCTCAACCTGCTGCACGGCAACTTCGGCGTCGGCGCGGTCCTCGGGCCGCTGCTGGTGGGTGCGCTGCCCGGCCGGAACTACATGTGGGCGTTCGTGGTCTGCGCGGTGCTGTCGCTGGCGGTGCTCGCCAGCGTCGGGAGCGTGAGCGGCGGTCCCCGGACGGCCCCGACCGGTGATGTGCGGTGGGCGGCGGTGGGCAGGATGACGGCCCTCTTCATGATCTTCTTCGTGCTGCACGTCGGGGTGGAGTCCGGGATCGGCGGCTGGGAGACCTCGCACCTGGTGAGCCTCGGCTGGGCGACCGGATCGGCGGCGATGGCGACGTCCACGTTCTGGCTGGCCATGACCGCCGTGCGGTTCGCCATCAGCCCTGTCGCGCGCCATTTCACCGCCCAGAGCATCCTGATGGCGAGCATCGCGGTGATGACGGCCGGTCTGGTCCTGGCGCACTGGGGGCCGGCGGCCCCGGTCGGATACTTCCTGGCCGGGCTGGGGGTCGGTCCGCTGTTCCCGACCGGCCTGGTCTGGCTGACCGAGAAGCTGCCGGGCATCCCCGGTATCACCTCCTATGTGATCGCGCTGTCCATGCTCGGCGGGGTGCTCCCCAGCGTCGTCGGAGGATCGGTCGAGCGTTGGGGTCCCGATGTGATCCCGACCGTCCTCGCGGTGATGAGCTTCGGGGCGCTGCTGGTGGCGCTGGCGGTCAGGAGCCTGCCCGCGCTGTCTGCTCCCGAGTCGTCGGCCGCCTCGGCGCCCCCGGCGGAGAAGAGCGCCAGGACCTCCCATGGAACCGATACCTGATGTCGCCGAACCGGATGCGGCGATCGACCCGACCAGTCCGCTGCCCAAGTACGCGCAGTTGCGCAGGATTCTGATCGGGCTGCTCGACGGAGGGGGGTTCCCGCCGGGAACCCCCCTCCCGTCCGAGCAGGAGCTGTGTCGCCGGTACGGGGTCTCCCGGATGACCGTGCGGCAGACACTGGACCTGCTGGCCGGTGAGGGGCGGCTGCTCCGCCGCCCCGGCAAGGGCACGTTCGCCTCCCATGGGCGGCGGCATCCCTCGCTCGGGCCGCTCGCGCTGGTCACCGGCGTGCGGCGGCGGGAACCGCACCTGGACTTCGTCCGCTTGGAGCACCGCACCGCCGACTCCGGGTCCGGTACCCGGGTTCATTTGCTGACCCGGGTGCTGCGCGCCGACGGGGAGCCGGTCGCGGTCGAGCGAGGCTGCGTCCCGGTCGCGCTGGTTCCGGAACTGCCGGCCCGCATGTGGGACGGGCTGTCGTTGACGCAGATCCTGGTGGCGGCGTTCGGGATGGTGTTCGAGCCCGCCGAGCAGAGCGTGGTCGCGGTCCTGCCCTCCGCTCCTGACGCCCGACTGCTGGACATGCGGCCGGGCAGCCCCGCCCTGCTGTTGCGGCAGCGGGGGACGCGCCGGTGGACGCGCGGCACGGAGGTCACCGTCCTGGCCCGCGCGGACCGGTTCCAGGTACGGTTCGTCCGGCCGCCGGAAAGGCTGACGGCTCCGACGACGCCCCTCTGAGAACAGGTACCGTCCCCAACACCGGAGCGGTGTTGGGGACGGTACCTGTTTCTCTCAGATTCCGGTGGTGACGTCCTCAGATTCCGGTGGTGACGTCCTCCGCAGCGTGGAGTTCCCAGCCGGTGGCCGTGCGCCGGCCGACGGTATGGTCGTGGAACTGCAGTTCCGACTCGCCGTGCCCCGTGTTCAAAGACGCCGGTTCCGTGCTCTCCGCCGTCCCGGTGTGGACGAGGAAGTACCGCAGCTCGCGCCCGTCGGCCACCAGCACGGCCGCGCCGCGCGGTGCCAGGCGCACGGTGACTCCGCCGTCCAGAACGTCGGCGACCGTCCGCGGGCTGTCGGAGCGGTTGAACAGCCAGACGACTTCGGCGTCGTCGGCACAACGCCGGAGCACCAGCACAGCGCCGCCGCCCGCCTCCGCGCCGTCCGGGGACATGCCCAGCGCTTCCAGCACGCGGGCGACGGAAGCGTCCAGGTCGGCGGCGGCCACCGGCACGTGCCGCCCGGTGTCCCCCGCGGCCCGAAGCGCCTGCCCGAGCAGATCGCACACGTCGCCGTGTTCGTCCCGTTCCGGGACCGGGCCGACGACGACGCACCGCTGCCCGGCGGACACGAGTTCGGCCAAGGCCTGCTGCGTGCGCCTGCGCATCGACCCGCCGCCGGCGACCAGCAGCACCCCGCCGTCGGCGTCGGGCGCCTGGGGCAGCACGTCCACCTCGGCGCCGCCGTTCAGCATCCACCGCAGCGCCGCCGTGACGGCCACGCCGACCGGGGTCGGGCCGGCCTCCTCGGCGGCCGTCGGCCAGGCCGACTCCGCCACGGCCACCGGGTCCGCCACCAGCCATGCGCCGGGCTCCGGCCGGGTACGGCGCAGGAAGCCGCCCGCCCAGTCGGAGAACACGTCGAGCAGGCGCAGCGCCGACGCGTTGGGGTGGAGCTTGCCGGACTCGTCCAGAGGAGCCCCCGGGCAGTACGGCGGGGCGAAGTGATCGGGGTTGCGGCCCTCGGCGCGGAGCCCGTCCTCGTCCGGGCCGATGCCGGGCGCCCAGTGGTAGGTGGTGCAGGCGGTGTAGACGCTGACGACGCTGGACCCGAAGGCCAGTCCCAGCATCACGTTGTACAGCGGAGTCGCCGGGTCCGTATAGGACTCGTCGGACCAGGTGAACCCCCAGTTGTCCTCCAGGGTGTCGGTCCGGTGCAGCCGCATCCCCAGCCACAGCGCGGCCAGTGCCTCGTCCGACGTCCGCGCGTTGCCGCTCCAACTGGTGTTGCCGGCGAGGACGCCCTCGGGAAGCGCGTCGGCGGCACGGACCAGCCATGCCTCCGGTTCGCGGCGCGGCCCCGGCAGGCCCGGCAGCGGCAGGTTCAGCACCAGCGGGAGCGTGCCGCTCAACGTGTCCCGGTATGCCGCCAGGGCTTCGCGGATCGCCGCGCCGCTCTGCACGGCCCACCGCATGCGGCCGTCCGGATCGGCGGGCACGGCGGGCTTCTCCCCGGTCCGGTCGGCATGGCCGCGCAGGGCGGCCTCGGAGAAGTCCTCGGAGTCCATCGGCCGGTGGATCTCCCCGAAGATGCCCTCGTTGCCGACCTGGAGGGCGACGACCGGGCCGTGCGGCGCGGCCCACCGCTCCAGGACCCGCTCGCGGAACGCGGTCAGCCACTCGGCCGCGGCGCGGGCGAACGCCGGGGCGTGCGCCGAGGGCATGGGCAGGCGCTCCTCGGTGACCGTCCCGCCGTCCAGCGACCGCCGGGCGGGGAAGGCGGTGACGCGGTCGGGCAGGCCGCCGAGCCGGATTTCGCCGTGCACGTACGGCCCCGGTTTGAGGATCACCAGCAGCCCGGCCGCGGCGGCCCGGTCGAGGAACCCGAACAGGTCGCGTTGCGGGTGGGTGTCGCCCTGGAAGTCGTACCGGAGGCCGCCGGCCGGGTCGGGGCCGAGTTCGTGCAGCCGCCACGGCACGTAGGCGGTGATGACGTCCGCGCCCAGCTCCCGCAGGCCGCGCAGGTTGTCCGCCCAGGCTTCGGGCGCGGCGCGGTAGTAGGGGTACTCGGCGAGGATGGGCAGGCGGTCGCCGGGGAGCGGCAGCAGGTCGGCCAGCCGCCCGCCCGACTTCGGCGCCGGCGTCACTGCGCGTCCTCCGCGCTCTGGAGGACGACCTTCAGGGCGCTGTAGCCCGAGCCGTTGGACGCCGCCAACGCGGCGAAGGCCTCCTCGTGCCGCTCCAGCGGGAACCGGTGGGTGACCAGCCGTTCCAGCGGCAGCCGGGCCGCCATCTCGACCGCCCGCGGGAAGTGCGGGCCGCGGTAGTCGCCCGCGCCCACGATGCGGAGCTGGCGCTGGAGGATCTCCAGCGGCCGCACGGTGGCCTCCGCCCGGCTGTCGTAGCCCATGGCCACCACGGTCCCGACGTCGTCGGCCAGGTCGAGCGCCGTGTCGAGCTGGTTGCCGACCGTGTCGACGACGGTCGGGGCGCGGTCGGGGCGGTCGGCCGGGTCGGCGCCGACCACGGTCACGTCGGAGGGGAAGAACTCCTTCATCAGCTCCCGCGCCTGGTCGCGGCGGAAGTCGTCGCGTTCGATGAGCGTCACCGGGCTGCCGAGATGCCGCGCGGCCACGGCGCAGACCAGGCCGATGGGGCCGGCTCCGATGACGGTGACCGGCTCGCCGGGGGTGAGGCCGGCGCTGTCCAGGTTGTTCAGCACGCACGCCAGCGGCTCGGTCAGCACCGCCCGGTCGTAGGAGACCCCGTCGGGGATGCGGTGCAGGAAGCGGTCCTCCAGCAGGATGTACTCGGCGTAGGAGCCGTCGCGGTCGATGCCGATCTCGTTGCCGGTCTTGCGGTGGCAGAAGTTGGTCTGTCCGCGCAGGCACCGGATGCAGCGCCCGCAGTACAGCGTGGGGTTGACGATGACGCGGTCGCCGATCGCCAGGTCGGTGACGTCGGGGCCGATCTCGGCGACCTCGCCGACCGCCTCGTGCCCCATGATCACGCCGGGCTCGGCGGCGAACTTGCCGACCAGCACGCTGCGGTCGGTTCCGCAGATGCCGGTCTGCACCACCCGGACGAGCACGTCGCGGGGGGCCTTGGGCTGGGGGCGGTCTCGTTCGGCCAGTTCCAGGCGGCGGTCGGCGGTGAGTACCAGGGCGCGCATCACAGAGCACCTTCCTCGTCTTGTCCGGTGGCCTTCAGGTCCCAGGAGATGGCTTCCAGGATTCGCTTGTGCAGGACGGGGTTGGCGGCGGCGATGCACGACCGCTGGTTCTGCGGCGACAGGTCGAACAGGCGGGTGTCGGCCAGCGACCGGCCGTAGGCGTCGGTGACGGTCACGCCGGCGCGTTCCGCCAGCAGGACGGCGGCGGCGATGTCGTAGGGGAACAGGTGCAGGATGCCGCCGCGCCCCGCCTTGCGGAAGGCGGTCTCGGTCTCGGGGTGGTCGTGCAGGATCCGGTTGCCGATGTCGACGTAGGCGTCCAGTTGCCCGGTGATGATCCGGGAGATCGAGAACGAGGCGCTGTTGAAGACGAACACTCCCCCGGTGTTGGCCGAGGCGTCGACCAGGTGGGAGTAGGCGGCGTTCATCAGGCTCATCGGATGCCCGTTGAACTCGATCGACCAGAACATGGTCGCCAGTTCCTCGTTGCGGCTGAGGTTCGGCAGGCCGCGCGGGTACCCTTCGCCGACGACGCCGCTCTCCCCGGGGCCGGTGTACATCCAGTGCCCGCTCTTGAGCTCCAGCAGCAGGGCGTGGTCCACGTTGCCGAGGACCGGGTCGTCGCTCAGCGGGGCGGCGGCGATGGAGACGGTGGCCATCTCCAGGTCCGCCGATGCCGGGCGGGTGCCGTCGATGGGGTCGACGACGAACACGTACCGCGCGGCGGGGCCGGTGGAGCGCAGCCCGCGGTCCTCGGTGTAGACGGCGACGGGCTCGGGGGCCTCGGCCTCCAGGTAGTCCCATACGACGCGCTCGGCCACCTCGTCGATGTCGAACTGGGCGTCGCCGCCGGGCGAGTCGCCCAGCACGCGCCGCGCCTGGTTGACGCGGCGCCCGGCGTCCAGTGCGGCGCGGACGGCGCGGGCCATCCCCAGCATCAGGTCCTTCATGCGAGTTCCTCCTGGAACGTCTCCTCGAGCCGGTCGCAGATCAGGTCGGCCTCGGCCATGGTCAGGGTGAGCGCCGGCCTGATCTTCAGCACGTTCCCGAAGCCGTAGCGGGAGGTGCGCATGATCAACCCGTGCTTCATGGCGGCCTTGGCGAGGTGGTTGGTCAGTGCGACGTCCGGCTCGCCGTCGGCGGTCTCCAGCTCGAACCCGATCATCAGGCCGACGCCGCGGATGTCGCCGATCTGCGGGAAGCGACGGCGCAGGTCGCGCAGCCGCGCCAGGATGTGGTCGCCGGTCGCGCGCACGTTGGCGAGGAACTCCGGCCGGCTGACGATGTCGAGGGTGGCGTTGGCGGCGGCCGCGGCCAGCAGGTTCGACCCGTAGGTGAACGAGTGGTGGTGGCCCGCCAGCCCGGCCAGCCGGTCGTTGGTGAGGATCCCGGCGACCTGCGCTCCCGCGCCGCCCAGCCCCTTCGCCACGGTGATCGCATCGGGTTCGACGCCGAAGTGCTCGGCGGCGAACAGCCGTCCGGTGCGGCCGATGCCGGTCTGGATCTCGTCGAAGATCAGAACGATGTCGTGGTCGTCGCAGAACTGGCGCAGCGCCTGGAAGTAGCCGTCGGGCGGCACGATGTTGCCGCCGTTGCCGGAGATGGGCTCCACCACGACCGCCGCGACCTGCCCGGAGCTGGCGTACTCCACGAAGTCCTCGATGCGCTCGACGCACAGCAGACCGCAGGTGTCGCGCTGCTGCTTGTAGAAGCAGCGGTGGCAGTAGGGGTCGGGGACGTGCACGCCGCCCGGGTAGATGAGCGGGAAGGGTTCCTTGCGGAAGGCGTTGCCCGACAGCGACGCCATCATCATCGACTGGCCGAGGTGGCTGCGGAACATCGTGATGACGTCCCGCTTGCCGGTGGCGACCTGGGCCATCTTGATGGCGCCCTCGTTGGCCTCCGACCCGCCCGACACCTTCAGGTGCACCTTGGTGAGGTTCTTGGGCGACAGTTCGACCAGCTTGGCCACCAGCTCGTTGATCGGCTCGGACTGGAAGCTGGAGGTGATGTGGATGAGCCGCTCGGCCTGGTCCTTGATGGCCTTGATCACCGCCGGGTGGCCGTAGCCGAGGCTGAGGTTGAAGGTGGCGGCGGCGCAGTCGATGTAGGAGCGGCCGTCGGCGTCGTAGAGGTACACGCCTTCGCCGCGGAGCATCATCGTGTCGGAGACGGAATGGTAGATGTGATTCTTGATCGCCTGCCGGACGTCGGGTTCGGTCACGAGCGAGGTCATGCGACGATTCCCCCCTGGAGCGGATGTACCGGATTGGCTGTGCGATGGGAGCGTTCGGTGCGTCGGATCAACCGAGCACCTTGCTGACCGCGGTGTTGAACTCGTCGGCGACGCGCTCGACGTCCTGCGGAGTGGCCGACGGTCCGAGCCCGTTGCCCGCGCCCAGGTAACTGTCGGACACTCCGGTGGACAGCGCGACCGATCGGGCCAGCATGTCGTCGGTCTGCGGCAGTGCGCCCTTGCCGTAGTCGCGGGCGGTGTCGAGATCGCCCGGGACCCGGAAGGGGAAGGGGCCGCGCTCGCCGCGGCCGAGCGCGGCCAGGGCGGGCAGCCCGCCGTAGTAGTGCTTGGGCGAGTCGATCAGCGGCTTGCACCCGATGTGCTCGGCCACCGCGGCCGCGGCCGCGGCCGAGTCGAAGACGAACACCGTCAGCGTTCCGCATTCGCCGTCGGCGTCGTGCAGGCGGCGGCGGCGCATGCCGGCGCGTTCGGGGATCTGCTCCAGCAGGCTGCGTTTCACGGCGCGGGTCCGCTCGAGAACGGTGTCGAGCTTGGCGAGCTGGGCGAGGGCGACGGCCGCGTTCAGCTCGCTCATCCTCAGGTTCAGCCCGAACACCGGCTCGCCCTCGCCGGTCTCCTGCCGGTACGGGAACCAGCCCTGGTCGTGGAAGGAATGCGCCCGCTGGAACAGGCGCGGATCGCGGGTCAGCAGGAAACCGCCGTCCATGCCGGTGACGACCTTGAACGGGTTGAGGGAGAAGGCGCCGGCCGCACCGATCGTGCCGAGGAGCTCGCCCCGGTAGGAGCCGCCGGTCGCCTGGGCGTTGTCCTCCAGCAGCGCCAGGCTGTGCTCGTCGGCCAGTGCCCGCAGGGCGGCCATGTCCGACGGCGCGCCGAGCATGTGCACCGCCATGATCGCCTTGGTGCGCGGGGTGATCCGGGTGCGCACGTCGGCGGGGTCGAGGGTGAGCGACTCGTCGATCTCGGCCAGGACGGGGGTCGCACCGCTGTAGACGACCGCGCCGATGGAGGCCACGAACATGTAGCCGGGCACGATGACCTCATCGCCCGGCCCGATGCCGAGCCCGGCCAGCGCGGCCAGCAGCGCGGAGGTTCCGCTGTTGACGGGAACGCAGTGGGGCACGCCGAAGCGCGCCGCGGCCGCGTCCTCGAACCGCCGCACCATGCCGGCGTTGCCGGGGTTGTCGAAGTCGAGCCGGTGTTCGCGCCAGTAGGACAGGACCTCCAGGACGTTGTCGCGTTCGCTGTCGTCGATGAATGCATAGCCCGGACCGGGCACGGTCTCCCCCTCGGTGTTTTGTCGTATGCGGATGGTGGTCGTCCGGAAGAAGGCTCAGAAGATGGTGGGGCAGAACGGGGCGGGGTCGTGCCGGAACGCGGTCGTGGCGGCGGCGAGCGCGCCGGACCGGCATTCGGTGACCGCGCCGGCGGCGGCCAGTTGCCGCAGCGAGACGCCTCCCAGATAGGCCGACCCCAGCGCGCGCACGGACACCGACAGGTCGGCCGGGGCGTCGGTGGCGTGGCACTGCGCGCCGTCGGGGCCGCCGCTGAGCCGCCAGCGCCCCTGGTTCCAGGTGCACAGCGAGTCCTCGACTTCCAGGACCAGGTCGATCTCGCGGGTGTAGGTGCGGGCGGCCAGCGCACGGCCCACGTCGACGAGCCGGACATGCAGCTGGTCGCGGAGCGTGGGAACGGCCGTGCGGAAGTCCGCGAGCATCGCCAGGACGGGGTCGTCGACGGGCCTGGTGTCGGCGACGACCGTCGCGGTCAGGTCGAGGTCGAGCAGCGCCGCCCACAGCTCGGCGTAGGCGGCGGCGTCGCGCGCGAAGATCTCCTTGACGACGACGACGTTTCGGGGTGAGTCGTTCTCCCAGTTGGACCGGATGGTGTAGAGCGCGTAGCCGCGTGTCACGGAGCCGTCCTCGGCGACCAGCGCCTGGAGCGGTGCGGCTCCTTCGCGCTGTTCCGGCGGATCCATCAGGGCGCGGCGGGTCCAGGTGGCGTCACGGCGCAGCATCCCCGGCCGGGTCGCCACGTTGGCGTCGTAGCAGGGGGCCACCAGGTCGGCGATGTCGCCCGGCCCGGTCGCCCGCAGGCGCAGGGCGGGATCGGCGGGACGGTTCTGCTGCAACGCGTTCGCTCCGCGCGGGATCGTCAGCCGGGCGACCTGGTTGGCCATGCCGTACCCGAACCGGCCGTAGATGCCCCCCTCGGTGGAGTGGAGCGCGGCGACCGGCTCCGCGCCCTGCTCGTGCAGGGTTTCGAGCTGGTGGCGCAGCATGCGGCGCATGAGCCCGCGCCGGCGGTGGTCGGGCATGACGCTGACGTAGCCGACGCCCGCAACCGGCCGGGGGCCGCCGGGCACGGTCATCTCCAGTGAGTAGATCGTGGCGGTGCCGCAGACCCGGCCGCCGCTGCGCACGACCACCGCGCGATCGAACTCGAAGATCTCCTTGTTCATCGCCTGGACCTCGGCGGGGTCGGGAAAGCCGCCGTAGGCGCGGTGGATGGCGGTGGCGAGTTCGTCGAAGTCGTCGGGCTCCGGGGTGGTCAGCTCGTACCGGTCGGACACGGAGCGGCCTTCGAGCAGGGTCATCGTCACTCTCCTCGGACGCTCGGCTCAGCGGTGCTCGCCCAGCACGAGGCCGGCGGCGTGTTCGGCGATCGCGTAGACCGTGGCCTGCGGGCCGCCGGTGGTGATGGCGGGCATCACCGAGGCGTCGGCGACCCTGACGTTGGCCAGACCGCGCACCCGCAGGTCCGGGGTGACCACGGCGTCCTCGTCGGTGCCCATGCGGCAGGTGCCGACCAGGTGGGCCTGGCTGCCGGCGGTGGCGCGCACGTACTCGGCGACGGCGGCGGCGTCGGCCTTGAACACTTCGGGCGGCGGCCCGTCCCACAGCGCGCGCAACGCGGGCTCGTCGGCCAGGTCGGCGATGACCGACACGGCCTCCACCAGGTCGTCGAGGTCCGAGGCGGCGGTCAGGTAACCGGGATCCGGCTGCGGGACGCCGTCGGGCCTGCGGTGCAGCCGCCCCCGGCTCGCCGGGCGGGTGAGGCCCGCGGCGAGTGTGAAGGTGCGGCCGTCGGGCGAGGTGCTCGGGCCGAGCCACAGGTGGAACCGGGCGCCGGTGTCGTCGCCGACGAACAGCCCGGCCTCTCCCAGGCCGGCCCGGGAGTCGGACGGGTCCTTGTGCGCGGCGGTGAAGGTGATCGACACGGCGATATGGTCGTGCAGGTTCTCCCCGACGCCGGGCAGGTCGATCCGGGGCGTCAGGCCGAGTTCACGCAACCGTCCGGCCGGGCCGACGCCGGAGGAATGCAGCAGGTGCGGACTGCCGACGGCTCCGGCGGCCAGCAGGACCTCCTGCTCGACTTCGACACGGTGGACGGCGCCGTCGCGGCTGTACTCCACCCCGGTCACCCGGTCGCCGCGCAAGACCAGCCGTTGCGCCTCGGCCCCGGTCAGCACCGTCAGGTTCGGGCGGTCGGCGGCGGGGGCAAGGAAGCCGTGCCACGCGCTGCAGCGGCGGCCGTCGCGCCGGCTGACGGTGTAGTAGCCCGCGCCGCGCAGTCCATCCAGGTTGAAGTCGGATGTGACCGGGTGTCCCGCGTCCCGCGCGGCCTGCACCAAGGCCCGGCTCCACGGGTGCCCTCCGGTAAGCCTGGTCAGCGTCAGACCGCTGCCGGTCGAGTCGGGCGTCTCGATCCGGGCGAACAGCGGCCACAGGTCGTCGGCCGACCGGCCGGGGACGTTCCAACCGTCGAAGTCGCCGCGGTCACCGCGCAGCCACAGCATCGCGTTCATCGCGGTGCTGCCGCCGAGCATGCGCCCTTGGGGGACGGTGAGCTCCCGGTTGCGCAGCCCCGGCTGCGGCGCGGTCCGCAAACCCCAGTCGAGCGGGGTGCCCTGGAGGGTCGCCCACCGCTCAGGGTCGGCGACCCGCGCGTCGGTGTCGCACGGCGGTCCCGCCTCCATCAGGAGCACTCGCGCTTCGGACTGAACACTCAGCCGGTTGGCCAGTACCGCGCCCGCCGCTCCCCCGCCCACGACGACGTAATCGAAAGCTCGTACCGCGCTGTCCACTCCGGTCGCCTCCTCAGGTTCCGGGAGTCATCGCGGTCGAGTTTCCCCCGCGGTTCAGGAGGCGGAATCTGACAGGCGACCAGTCATCGGCTGTCCGGCAGACCAGTCGGTACCTGGCCGGTCGGGCATGTCCCACGACCGCCGGACGCCCTTGAAGTGCGCGTCAACGGCCTTCCGGGCGCGCCCCGACAGCGCTGTCGTCGTCGCATGCCGCCGGCATGTCCGCAGCCGTTCACCCACACGATGGTGGGGTGTAACCATGATCCATTGAAGCGAATCGTTGAAACCGGGTGACATACGGTGACGGCGGTCCGCGCGATCACTGCTTCCGCAACGCCGGCTGATTCCTGGCTCCGGCACGCACGTTCCGTGCAGCAAAGTCAACGACGCCCAAGGAGAAGCGCTCACACGAGAAGGGAACAGGCGGCCATGCATCCGACTCGTGATCACCTTTGCTGCGATCAAGTTTCCTTCGACGGCAGCGGAGCCGTCGGCGAGGGAAGCTCTGCGGTGTCGGCGCCCTGGTCGGTCCGCACAGGCGCCGAAGAGGAATCGTCTGGACAGGTCATCGCCCGTGATCACGGTGCACCGGCTCGGGGACGAGTCGACCATGCGGGCACCGCTTCGAGCCGGTCCTACGAGGGAGGGGCGTTCAGGCGTCGGCGGTTTCGGGCCCGGCCCGTTCGACGAGATCACCGCTGGTCGACCAGATGGCACGGGCGGGCCAAGCGAGGAGCGTCCGGTCAGCCGGGTCTTTCGTCCATGCCGGCAACAGCCGTTCCGGACTGATAGCCGGTGAATGTGGTGCACCGAGACGACACGAAAAACACCTGCATGCCCGCTTGGACTATCAACAGGAACGCTTGATTGCACGCTATTTCAACGGCGGCGAGCGAAAATATTCGAGCAAGGCTTACATGACTCGGCCCGCCCGATAGGCGTTAGGCGCTTGTGGCCTGCAGGTAGTTCTGGACGATATCTCTCCTCTCACCTCCAGATGTCGACGATGATGCGATCGCCCCTTTCCCCGTTTCCGGAATTCATCCGTTGCTATGAAGACCGCGCACTCGATTCAGGATCCGGCTGACCCGCCAGACATGGATTCTGCGGCCGGGCGTGCAGGAGGCGACCGTGGGTCGCCTCCGCGAACTGGGTGCCGTGCAGGGTGAAGCCGGTCTCGTGGACCAGCATCGACAGGATGGCCTCGGCCGTCAGGTGTCACCGGGTCCCTTGGGAGGCGTGACGCATCCAGCGCTTCAGGGCGGCAGGTCGCCACCTGCCCAAACCCTCACCTCGCAAGACGCACCCCAGCAAGCGACGACTGAACAGCAGCAGATCCTCCGGGGATGTGCGGATCGGCTCGTCGGCCGGGTCGCGGTGGTGTCATCCACGGCGACCGTCACACCTCGAACTTCCGGTCCTCAGAACCTGCCGTAGCGTCGGGCCGATAACGGACGATCTCGTCGACGAATCCGTCCCAGTGGCAGCCACCGGCATTTCCCCGGCCGCCCTCACCACACTCGCCCCCGCCCGAGTACGAGGTGACCGACGTCATCGACCTGACCGAGATCGCCTGCTCGGCCCCGGAGCCGACCGGATCAAGCCATGCTTGACAACGGCGCCACGCCGCCGACATCCTCGCCGCAGCCAGCGAGACCACCGCCCGGCGGCCCCTCGATGGCCTCGCAAACCGGCACCGCTCTGACCTGCGCACTTGCACAACCGCCGGACTGCTGCAGAATCTGCTACGTACGGTCACGCGCTGACCGTGCTTACCTGCGCCTTTACTCTCGGGCCGCCTCATCACCCTGGAGGTATCGCAACCGTGGTACAGGTGCCGCAGCGTCACGTCGACCGGGGTCTCGGCCGCATCATCACCCTGGAGGTATCGCAACCCTCGCGCGGGGTCGAGCACTAGGCAGTGTCGTCAAAGTGGCTGCGTAACGGGTCGTGCATGACGATCATGTGACGCGTGGTTCGTCGTCATGAGCTGACCGATGCCGAGTGGGCCATGCTGGAGCCGCTGCTGCCCAAGCAGCGGATGGGCCGTCCGCGGGCCGATGACCGGCGGGTGCTGAACGGGATCGTGTTCAGGTTCCGTTCCGGGGTGGCCTGGCGGGACGTGCCCGAACGCTACGGGTCTCCGAACGCTACGGGTCCTGGCGGTCGCTGCACATCCGCTTCCGCCGGTGGGCAGCCGACGGCACCTTCACCCGGATGCTGCAGGCCGCCCAGGCGCGGGCGGATGCGG
>NZ_BAABDO010000023.1:0-71059 GCF_039539665.1 Actinomadura keratinilytica | reverse complement strand
GGCCGCCTCCCGGGCCCGCTCGGCCGCCTCGCGCGCCTGCTCCAGCTGCGCGCGGGCCTGCTCCAGCTGGGCGCGGGCCGCGACGGCGGCGTCGCGCTCGCGCTCGGCCTTCTTGGCGGCCTCCAGCGACTGCGCGGCCGTGTCGAGGGCCTGCTCGCGCTCCTTGCCGGCCTGCTGCACCAGCCGCTCGGCCTCGGCCAGCAGCCGGTCGGCGGCGCCGGCCCGCCGGTAGGCGTCCGCGGCGCGGCGCTCGGCCTCCTGGGCGCGCCGCTCGGACTCCTGGGCGCGCAGCTCGGCCTCCCCGGCGCGGCGCCGGGCGTCCTCGGACTCCTTTGCGGCCGCCGCGGCGACCTGCTGCAGGTTCTTGGCGGTCAGCTCGGCGTCGGCGGCCTTGGCGCGCAGCGCCGACAGCTCGCCGTGCGCGCCCTCCAGCGCCCGCGACAGCTCGGCGGCCTGCTCGGCGAGCCGGTCGCGTTCGGCCTCGGCGGCGCGCCGCGCGGTGACGGCGTCCTCGACGGCGCGCAGCGCGTCGTCGCGGGCCTCGCTCATCGAGTCGCGCTGCGCCATGGCCTGCCGGACGGTGGCCTCGGCCTCGGCGACCCTGCGCTCGGCCTGCTCGGCCTGCGCCTGGGCCTGCTCCATCTGCGCGCGCGCCTGCTCCATCTGGGCGCGGGCCTGCTCGGCCTGCACGCGCGCCTGCTCGGCCTGGGCGAGAGCCTGCTCGGCCTGGGCGCGGGCCTGCTCGGCCTGGGCGCGCCCCTGCTGGGCCTGGTTCCAGGCGGCGGCGGCGTCGCGCTGGGCGGCCTCCTTCTCCGCCTGCATCGCGGCGATCTGGGACTGCGCCTCGCTCTGCGCCTCGGCCAGCCGCCGCTCGGCCTCCAGCGCCCGCCGGTCGGCCTCCTCGGCCTGCCCCCGCGCACGCTGCACCTCACCCCAAGCGGCCGCCGCGTCCCGCTGCGCCGACTCCTTCTCCGCCTGGAGCGCGGCGACCTGGTTCTGCTTCTCGGCCTGGAGCGCGGCGATCTGGGACTGCGCCTCATTCTGCGCCTCGGCCAGCCGCCGCTCGGCCTCCAGCGCCCGCCGGTCGGCCTCCTCGGCCTGCCCCCGCGCACGCTGCACCTCACCCCAGGCCGCCGCCGCGTCGCGCTGGGCGGCCTCCTTCTCGGCCTGCATCGCGGCGACCTGGTTCTGGGCGTCGGTGTGCGCCTCGGCGACCTTGCGCTCGCCGGCGGCGAGCGCGTCCCCGATCAGGTCGGCCATCTGCCGCAGCCGCTCGACGATGTCCCACGGCTGCGCCTCGGCCAGGTCGGGGTCGCTCCGGCCGCCCGCCTCGCCCGCGTGCCCGGCGGCCTTGATCGGCTGCTGCGCCGCGGGAACGGGCCAGGGAGAGGCCGCGTCCGGGATCTTGCGTCCGCCGCCCGACCCGTTCAGCTCGCTCACTCCGGCCCTCCAAGTTCTCCTCGCCGTACTCGGCCGACCCGCCGGGCGGCGCGGGTGCGGAGCAACGGTCGCGGGGCTGCTGTGCTCATCTGTTCGCTGCACTCCTCGCCTGGCGGCTCGTCGCTTGGCATATGGAAGGCACTCTAGTGCCGATCACCACAGCGTTTGCCCTGTTTGGGGTTTAGTTTCTTGATCCTCACAGTCCTTTCCCGCAGATCAAGCCGCGGGTGCGGCATCTCACGACCCCCCGCGTGAGATGAAACAATCACAGCTCATGGAGCTCGCAACCCTGTATCCGCCGATCGAACCGTACGATTCCGGGCTGCTGGACGTGGGCGACGGCAACCGGATCCACTGGGAGGTCTGCGGAAACCCCGACGGCAAGCCCGCGGTGATGGTGCACGGCGGGCCCGGCGCGGGCTGCACGCCCGCGCACCGCCGCCAGTTCGACCCGAAGGCGTACCGGATCGTGCTGTTCGACCAGCGCAACTGCGGGCGCAGCCTGCCGCACGCCGCCGACCCGGAAGTGTCGCTGGAGCACAACACGACCTGGAACCTGGTCGCCGACATGGAGCGGCTGCGCGAGCACCTGGGCATCGAACGGTGGCTGGTGTTCGGGGGGTCGTGGGGCAGCGCGCTGGCGCTGGCGTACGCGCAGACGCACCCGGAGCGGGTCAGCGAGCTGGTGCTACGGGGCATCTTCACCCTCCGGCCGTTCGAGCTGTACTGGTTCTACCAGGAAGGCGCCTCGCTCATGTTCCCCGATCTGTGGGAGAAGTTCCTGGCGCCCATCCCCGAGGACGAGCGCGAGGACCTCCTGCGCGCCTACCACGAGCGCCTCAACTCCCCCGACCGCGACGTGCGGGTGGCCGCCGCGCGGGCCTGGGCGCAGTGGGAGGCGGGCACGATGAAGCTGCGCCCCTCCCCCGAGCTGGTCGAGTCGTTCGGCGACCCCGACTTCGCGGTGGCGTTCGCCCGCATCGAGAACCACTACTTCGTCAACGAGGGCTTCTTCGACGACGAGCAGCTGCTGCGCGACGTCGGCAAGATCCGGCACATCCCGGCCGTCATCGTGCAGGGCCGCTACGACGTCTGCACGCCGCCCGCCACCGCCTGGGACCTGCACCGCGCCTGGCCCGAGGCCGAGTTCCACCTCGTGGACGACGCGGGCCACTCCTACGACGAGCCCGGCATCCTGCACCACCTCATCGAGGCCACCGACCGGTTCGCCCGCTGAGCCCTTCCGCCGATCCCTTCCGCTCCGCCCCGACGCCTCCACGTCGGTGCCGCCCGCGCGAGCCTGCGGGCGGCACCGCGTCGTGAACGCCTGCGAAGGCACCGACGGGGACGGCGCACAACCTGCCTCATCTGTCACTCGGACCGCGCCGCCACCGCGCGGCACACCCCCGACGCGCCGCAGGGCCACACAGTTGTCACTACGAGCGAGTGATTTACCTCACATAATTGAAACATTGAGGCCGGGGGCTGTACACGCCGCGTCACCCAGGGTGGCGGCCGGGACGGGCGCCGACGCGTCCGGCGCCCGTCCGGCGGATTCCCCTGCGTGCGGCGGAGAACGGCGCGGTCCTCCCCCGCCGCCGCGCGCACCGGACGCGCCCGAATCGAACAAGCCCCTTCCCCTACCCGGTCGCGGGAATGCCAAACATCTCGTCGATAACAATGCCCGCGGCGCGTTCAGGAACCTTCGCTAGGTTTCTCTCACATGGCAACGCAATCCCTGCGCTCGACATCCCCTCCGACAGGGAGCGAGGCGGCGTTCCGGCTCCGCGAGCCAGACCTGGCCGACGGTCCCGAGATGTGGCGGCTCGCGCGGGACTCGAACGTGCTGGACGTCAACTCGCCATACAGTTACCTGCTCTGGTGCCGTGATTTCTCCGGCACCTCCGTGGTGGCCCGGACGGACGACGCGGCATGCGGTTTCGTCACCGGCTACGTGCGCCCCGACCGGCGCGACACGCTGTTCGTGTGGCAGGTCGCGGTCGATCGCGCCCACCGCGGCCGGGGTCTCGCCCGGCGCATGCTGGACCGGCTCGGCGACCGGATGCCCGCGCTGGGCTGCCGGTACATGGAGGCCACGGTGACACCCGGCAACACCGCCAGCGCGGCGATGTTCGAATCGTTCGCCCGGGGCCGCGGCTGCGCGGTGGTCCGCAGCCCGCTGTTCGGTGACGCGCACCTTCCCGCCGGCCACGAGCCCGAGATCCTGTTCCGCATCGGCCCGGTGAACCGTTCCTGACGGCCGTCGCGCGGCGCCCGCGGCGGCGTCCGCCCGGCCCTGCGCCCGGGCACCGCCGGGCGGTGCACGCGGCCGGCGCACGGCGCATCGGACCGGTCCACGCCCCGATCCCCGATCCCTGCCCTCGCCCCGTTCCAGCCCCGTTCCCGGATTCACCCGGATTCCCGTCCCGACCGTCCCGACGACCGCACGGCCGTTTTCTTCGACCGCTCATTCCCCCGAACCGCCGGAGGCAGAGAACACATGGACGTATTCGCTCGTCTCGAATCCGAGGTACGCGGCTACTGCAGGGGCTGGCCCACGGTGTTCACCACCGCGCAGGGCAGCCATATCACCGACGAGAACGGAAAGACGTACCTGGACTTCTTCGCGGGGGCGGGCACGCTCAACTACGGGCACAACGACCCGGTGCTGAAACGCCGGCTGCTGGACTACCTGGCGAGCGACGCGATCGTGCACTCGCTCGACATGTACACCGCCGCCAAACGGCGCTTCCTGGAACGCTTCGACGAGGTGGTGCTGCGGCCGCGCGGCCTGGACTACAAGGTGCAGTTCCCCGGTCCGGCGGGCAACCACGCGGTGGAGGCCGCGCTGAAGCTGGCGCGCAAGTACACCGGCCGGGAGACGGTCGTCGGCTTCACCAACGCCTTCCACGGCATGACGCTGGGGGCGCTGGCGGTGACCGGCAACTCGATGAAGCGCACCGGCGCGGGCGTGCCGCTGGGCCACGGCGTGGCCATGCCCTACGACAACTACCTCGACGGCCGCACCCCCGACTTCCTGCTGTTCGAGACGATGCTGGAGGACAGCGGCAGCGGCCTGGACAGGCCCGCCGCCGTGATCGTCGAGACCGTGCAGGGCGAGGGCGGGATCAACACCGCCAGCGCCGAGTGGCTGCGCGGCCTGCAGGACCTGTGCCGCCGCCACGACATCCTGCTGATCGTCGACGACGTGCAGATGGGCTGCGGCCGCACCGGCCCGTTCTTCAGCTTCGAGGAGGCCGGACTCACCCCGGACATCGTCTGCCTGTCCAAGTCGCTGAGCGGCTACGGGCTGCCGCTGGCGGTGACGCTGCTGCGGCGGGAGCTGGACGTGTGGGAGCCCGGCGAGCACAACGGCACCTTCCGCGGCTTCAACCCCGCGATGGTGACCGCCACCGGCGCGCTGGAGGAGTACTGGGCCGACGCGGGCCTGGAGAAGCAGACCCGGGCCAAGGGCGAGCAGGTGGAGCGGGCGCTGCGGGAGATCGCGCTGGAGCACGCGGGCGCGGTGCACTCGGTGCGCGGGCGGGGCCTGGTGTGGGGCCTGGTCATGCGGGAGCCGGAGCTGGCGCCGAAGGTGTGCGCCGAGGCGTTCCGGCGCGGTCTGCTGATGGAGACCTCCGGGCCCGAGAGCGAGGTCGTCAAGCTGCTGCCGCCGCTGACCACCGCCGAGGCCGACCTGGCCGCCGGCCTGGAGATCCTGGCCGACTCGGTCGAAGCCGTCCGCACCGCCGTGGCCGCCTGAACCGCGCCACCGCCCCCGGAGAGGAACAGCGAATGATCGTCAGGTCACTGAAGGACGTCATCGGCACCGACCGCGATGTGAAGGCGCCCACCTGGGAGAGCCGCCGCCTGGTGCTGGCCCGGGAGGGCGTCGGGTTCTCCCTGCACGACACGGTGCTGTACGCGGGCACCGAGACGAGGATGTGGTACGCCAACCACATCGAGGCCGTCTACTGCATCGAGGGCGAGGGCGAGCTGGTCAACGAGGAGACCGGCGAGACGCACCGGATCGAACCCGGCGTCATGTACCTGCTCGACGGGCATGAGCACCACACGCTGCGCGCCCGCACCGACGTGCGCACGGTCTGCGTCTTCAACCCGCCCTGCACCGGCCGGGAGGTCCACGACGAGAACGGTGTCTACCCGCTGCTGACCGAGGAGGACGCGTGAGTGTCATCGAGTCCCATCCGACGAGCACCGACGCCTATCCCACCCGCAAGGCGGCCGAGCCGGCGCTGCTGTACCGCCAGGACCCCGTGGTGTACGGCGGCCCGGACGACGGCCCGATCGACGCCGAGACGCTGCGGTCGTACGAGGCGACCGGCTATCTGACCGTCGACCGCCTGCTGCGGCCCGAGGAGGTGCGGACCTACCGGGCCGAGCTGCGCCGCCTGGCCTCCGACCCGCGGATCCTCGCCGACGAGCGGACGGTCACCGAGCGCGACTCGGACGAGGTGCGCTCCATCTTCGAGGTGCACCGGATCAGCGAGGTGTTCGCCGGCCTGGTGCGCGACCCGCGCGTGGTCGGCCGGGCCCGGCAGATCCTCGGCGGCGACGTCTACGTGCACCAGAGCCGGGTCAACTACAAGCCCGGGTTCACCGGCAAGGACTTCTACTGGCACTCCGACTTCGAGACCTGGCACGCCGAGGACGGGATGCCGCGCATGCGCGCGGTGAGCATCTCCATCGCGCTCACCGAGAACTTCGTGCACAACGGCGGCCTGATGATCATGCCGGGGTCGCACAAGACGTTCGTGTCCTGCGTCGGGGAGACCCCGGCCGACCACTACAAGCAGTCGCTGCGCAACCAGGAGATCGGCACCCCCGACCAGGGCAGCCTGTCGGTCCTGGCCGAGCGGCACGGCATCGACCTGCTCACCGGCCCGCCCGGCTCGGCGACGATGTTCGACTGCAACTGCATGCACGGCTCCAACGGCAACATCACCCCCTTCCCCCGCTCGAACGTGTTCATCGTGTTCAACAGCGTCGACAACGCCTGCGTGGAGCCGTTCTCCGCGCCCGCGCCGCGGCCGCCGTTCATCGGCGCCCGCGACTTCACCCCCGTCCGCGACTGACCACGTGACCGGGCCCGGCCGGGGGCAGGCCGGCCGGGCCCGGCCGAAGATCCGCGGCCCGTCCGCCGCCGCCCCGCCCCGGCAGGGCGCGGCCCGGCCGAGGCGGGACGGGCGGTCCTCCTCCGGCGCGGCCGCCCGTCCGCACCCGACACGACCACCGGCAAGCCCGGCCCCGCGCCCGCCGGCGCCGGGCCTCACCCCCAGGAGTTCGACGATGACTTCCCCGACGAGACGCCACTTCCTGCGCACCGCGGCCGTGCTGGCCGGGGCGGCCCCGCTGGCCGCCGCCGGCTGCTCGCGGACCGATCCCGAGCAGGAGCTCCGGGGCGGGGGCACGCTGGAACGCGCCCGGCAGGAGGGCAAGATCAAGGTCGGTTTCGCCAACGAGGCCCCGTACGGCTACACCGACACCTCCGGCAGGCTGACCGGGGAGGCGCCCGAGCTTGCCCGCGTCGTCTTCAAGGAGCTGGGCATCGGCACGGTCGAGGGGGTCCAGGTCGACTTCGGCGGGCTGATCGGCGGCCTGAACGCCCGCCGCTTCGACGTGATCGCCGCCGGCATGTTCATCACCCCCGAGCGCTGCGCGGCGGTGGCGTTCTCCGACCCCGAGTACATCGCCAAGAGCGCGTTCATGGTGCCCAAGGGCAACCCCGAGGGCATCGCCACGTTCCAGGACGCCGCCGCCAAGAACCTGCGCGTCGGCGTGCTGACCGGCGCCGTGGAGGCCGGGTACGCCGAGAAGCTCGGAGTGAAGAAGGGCAACATCAAGACCTTCCCCGACCAGCCCAGCGCCTACGAGGGGCTGAAGGCCGGGCGCATCGACTGCATCGCGCTGACCCGCATCTCGCTGGCCGACCTGCTGTCCAAGCACAGGGGCGAGCCGTTCGAGCTCACCGACGCGTTCACCCCCGTCATCGACGGCAAGGAGCAGAAGGGCGCGGGGGCGTTCGCGTTCCGCAAGGCCGACGGCGACCTGCTCAAGGCGTTCAACGACAAGCTCGCCGAGCTCAAGCGGTCCGACCGGCTGCTGCCGATCCTGCAGCCGTTCGGGTTCACCCGGGCGGAGCTGCCCGGCCCGAACGACACCGCCGCCGTGTACTGCCGGGGCTGATCGGCCATGTCGGACGTCCTCGAGGCCTATCCGCAGCTGCTGCGGGGCACGTGGACCACCGTCCAGCTGACGGTGTACGGGGCGGCGCTGGCGCTGGTGCTGGCGCTGGTGTTCGGACTGGCGGGCACCTCGCGGCACCGCGCCGTCCGCGCGCTGAACCGGGTGTACGTGGAGTTCTTCCGCGGCACCGCCACGCTCGTGCTGATGTACTGGATGTTCTACGCGCTGCCGCTGGTGGGGTTCCGGTTCACGCCGATCGCCGCGGCGGTGCTGTCGCTCGGCCTCAACGTCGGCGCGTACGGCGCCGAGGTGGTGCGCGGCGCGGTCGACGCCGTGCCCAGGGCGCAGTACGAGGCGGCGGTCGCGCTGAACTTCACCCCGTGGCAGCGGACGCTGCGGGTGACGCTGCCGCAGGCGGTGGCGCTGATGCTGCCGCCGTTCGGCAACCTGCTGATCGAGCTGATGAAGGGCACCGCGCTGGTCTCCCTGATCACCATCGGGGACCTGACGTTCAGCGCCCAGCGGATCCGCGCCGCCACGGGGGAGACGGCCGCGACGTTCCTGGTCATCCTGGTGGTGTACTTCGCGATCGCGCAGGTGCTGCAGCTGGCCGTGCGGTACGCCGAGCGGCGCGTCGACCGCATGCTCGGCAGGCGGCCGGACCGGCGCACGGCCGCGGCGTCCGGTGCGGGGGCGGTGAAGGGCTGATGACCTGGGACTGGAACTACACCGGCGAGATCCTGCCGGACCTGCTGGACGGGCTGCGCGTCACCGTGCTGGCCACCGTGCTCGGCTACCTGATCGCGCTGGTGCTGGGCCTGGTGTGGACGCTGCTGCGGCGCACCCCCAGCCGGGCCGTCAACCAGGCGGTGCGGTGGGTCGTGGAGTTCATCCGCAGCACCCCGCTGCTGGTGCAGCTGTTCTTCATCTTCTACGTGCTGCCCTCCTGGGGGCTGACGCTCGGCGCGCTGACGGCGGGGGTGATCGGCCTGGGGCTGCACTACTCGACCTACACCTCCGAGGTGTACCGGGCCGGCATCGCCGACGTGCCGCGCGGCCAGTGGGAGGCGTGCGTCGCGCTGAACCTGCCGCGGCGGCGCGCCTGGCAGGACGTGATCCTGCCGCAGGCGGTGCGCAGGGTGGTGCCGAGCCTGGGCAACTACCTGATCGCCATGTTCAAGGACTCGCCGCTGCTGCTGGCGATCAGCGTCGGCGAGCTGCTCGGCGCCGCCTACCGGGCCGGGGCCGAGACGCTGCGCTACCTGGAGCCGATCACGGTCGTGGGCGTGCTGTTCGTGATCGTGAGCGTGCTGTCGTCCATCGTCGTCCGTCGCCTGGAGAGGCGCTATGCCACCTATTGACCCACCTGCTGACATTGACCCGCCTGCTGACATTGACCCGCCTGCCGACGCTGACCCGCCTGCCGACATCGCACCGTCCGCGTCCGTCCCCGACGAGTCCCCGCAGGGCCGCCGGCGGCCCGCGCCCGGCCCGGCGGGGCGGGCCGGGCGCGGGCCGGGCATCCGCTTCGAGAAGGTGGTCAAGCGGTTCGGCGGCACCGTGGTGCTGCGCGAGCTGGACTTCCAGGTCGCGCCCGGCGAGCGGGTGACGCTGATCGGGCCGAGCGGCTCGGGCAAGACCACGATCCTGCGGCTGCTGATGACGCTGGAGAGGGTGGACGGCGGCGTCATCTGGGTCGGCGACCGGCCGCTGTCGCACATGCCGCGCGGCGGCCGGCTCGTCCCGGCCGGCGAGCGGCACCTGCACGAGATGCGCAAGCAGATCGGCATGGTGTTCCAGCAGTTCAACCTGTTCCCGAACATGAACGTGCTGCGCAACCTGACCGAGGCGCCGGTGCGCGTGCTGGGGCTGTCCAAGGACGAGGCGGTCGAGCGGGCCCGCCGGCTGCTGGACATGGTCGGGCTGGCCGACAAGATCGACGCGCATCCGGCGCAGCTGTCGGGCGGGCAGCAGCAGCGGGTGGCGATCGCCCGGGCGCTGGCCATGGAGCCCAGGGTGCTGCTGCTGGACGAGGTCACCTCGGCGCTGGACCCCGAACTGGTCGTCGGCGTGCAGGACCTGCTGCGCGACATCGCCCGGGACAGCGACATGACCATGCTGTGCGTGACGCACGAGATGAACTTCGCGCGCGACATCTCCGACCGGGTGCTGATGTTCGACCGGGGGCGGATCGTCGAGGAGGGCCCGCCGGAGCAGATCTTCGAGGCGCCCGCCGAGCAGCGCACCCGCGACTTCCTGCAGGCGGTCCTGGCGTCCTGACCCGTCCGCCGCCCCCTCCCCCGCACCGACCAGAATCTGATTCGGTAACGTTTCCGGGGAGGACGGAGAGCGAAGGAGGGGGCGTGACGGGACCAACGTCGGGCGCCGCGATCGCGGGGCTGGGCATGACCGAGCTCGGCAAGGTCTACGGGCGCAGCCCGCGCCGGCTCGCGGCCGAGGCGGTGCGGCGGGCCGTCGCCGACGCCGGGCTGACCCTGGCCGACCTGGACGGCCTGCTGGTCAGCCACGGCATGGGCGGCTCGCCCGGCATCGAGCTGGCCGGCACGCTCGGCCTGCGCGACCTGCGGCTGCTGACCCAGATGAACGCGTTCGGCGCCACCGCCGGGGCGATGGTGGCGTACGCGGCGATGTCGGTCATCAGCGGCGCCGCGTCCACGGTGGCGTGCGTGTTCGCCGACGCGCCGCTGCGGCCCAAGCAGTCGGCGGGGTCGGCGTACCACCGCGACGCCCGCGAGTGGTACGGGTACGGCGGCATGACCGCCGCGCTGGGCTTCCGCAGCGTCAACGCGTTCTACGCGCTGGCCGCCCGGCGGCACATGGCCCGCTACGGCACCACCAGCGAGCAGCTCGGCGCGATCGCCGTCGCCACCCGGCAGTGGGCGACGCGCAACCCGCTGGCGCAGATGCGCGAGCCGATCACCCTGGCCGACCACCAGAACTCCCGGTGGGTCGCCGAACCGCTGCACCTGCT
Organism: Actinomadura keratinilytica; assembly: GCF_039539665.1. Lineage (NCBI taxonomy): Bacteria > Bacillati > Actinomycetota > Actinomycetes > Streptosporangiales > Thermomonosporaceae > Actinomadura > Actinomadura keratinilytica. Next base: position 60,420 of record NZ_BAABDO010000023.1, on the reverse strand, counting down.
GGACTGCTGCCTGGTGTCCAACGGCGCCATCGCCGTCGTCGTCACCGGCGCCGACCGCGCCCGCGACCTGGCCCAGCCGCCCGTCCACCTGTGGGGCTGGGGCCAGGGGCACCCCGGGCACGGCAGGGAGCGCGGCAGCGAGTTCGGGCTCACCACCGGCGCGGCGGTGTCCGGCCCGATCGCGATGAAGATGGCCGGAGTGGGCGTCGGCGACATCGACATGTGCCAGCTCTACGACTGCTACACCTACACGGTGCTGGTGTCGCTGGAGGACTACGGGTTCTGCGCCAAGGGCGAGGGCGGGCCGTTCGCCGAGTCCGGGGCGCTCGGGCCGGGCGGGGCGCTGCCCACCAACACCGGGGGCGGGCAGCTGTCCGCCTACTACATGTGGGGCATGACGCCCCTGTCGGAGGCGGTGATCCAGGCCCGCGGCCACGGCGGGGAGCGGCAGGCCCCCCGCAACGACGTCATCCTGGTCAGCGGCAACGGCGGCATCCTGGACCACCACTCCACGCTGATCGTCAGCCCGCATGCGAAGGGAGCCTGAGATGGACCTGGGCGTCCTGCGCCGCGACGGGCGCACCGACCCGTTCTTCGACGGCGCCGCGGCCGGCCGGCTGGTCGTGCGGCGGTGCGACGCCTGCGACCGGTGGCTGGCGCCGGACGCCGGCGACTGCCCCGGCTGCGGCGGATCCGACCTCGCCTGGGCCGAGGCGAGCGGGGAGGCCGCCCTGGTGAGCTGGACCGTCCTGCACGGCCGCCCCGCCGACGACGGCGCCGTCCCGCCGCCCGTCTGCCTGGCGCTGGTGGAGCTGGCCGAGGGGCCGTGGCTGCACACCCGGCTCGTCGGCGCCGACCCGGCGGGGCTGCGCGAGGGGCTGCCGCTGCGCGCGGTGTTCGAGCACCCCGCCGAGGGCGAGTCCTACGTGCTGTTCCGACCCGCCGCCCCCTAGACCGAACGGCGTTCGGTCGCCTAGCGTCGGGGCATGCGCACCGAGGTCTGCGAACGGTTCGGCATCGAGTTCCCGCTGTTCGCCTTCAGCCACTGCCGCGACGTGGTCGCCGCCGTCACCAACGCCGGGGGGTTCGGCGTGCTCGGCGCCGTCGCCTACACGCCCGAACGCCTGGAAGAGGAGCTGCGCTGGATCGACGACCACGTCGGCGGCCGCCCCTACGGCGTGGACGTCCTGGTCCCCGGCCGCATCGACAAGGCCGCCCGCGGCGGCTCGGGCGAGCTCGGCGGACTGCTGGCGGCCGTCCCCGAGGAGCACTGGAAGTTCCTGGCCGAGCTCTTCGACAAGTACGGGGTGCCGCAGCCGGAGTTCGACCGGGCCGCACGCCCCGGCGCGCGCGGCCCCGGCGTCACCGAGCGCGGCGCCACCGAGCTGGTCGAGGTCGCCCTCTCCCACCCCATCCGGCTGATCGCCAGCGCCCTCGGCCCGCCGCCGCCGCACATGGTGGAGGCCGCGCGGGCCGCCGGCGTCCCGGTGGCGGCGCTGGTCGGCACCGCCGAGCACGCCCGCCGCCAGGTCGCCGCGGGCGTGGACCTGATCGTCGCGCAGGGCGGCGAGGCCGGCGGGCACACCGGCGAGATCTCCACCATGGTGCTCGTCCCCGAGGTCGTGGACACCGTGGCGCCCATCCCGGTGCTGGCCGCGGGCGGCATCGCCACCGGCCGGCAGATGGCCGCGGCGATGGCGCTGGGCGCCTCCGGCGTGTGGTGCGGCTCGGTGTGGCTGACCACCGAGGAGGCCGAGACGCCCCCGGTGGTCAAGAGCAAGCTGCTGGCCGCCACGTCCCGCGACACCGTCCGCTCCCGGTCGCGCACCGGCAAGCCCGCCCGCCAGCTGCGGTCGGCGTGGACCGAGGAGTGGGACGGCCCGGACAGCCCCGGCCCGCTCGGCATGCCGCTGCAGATGGTGCTCGCCGAGGGCGCGATGCGGCAGATCACCAAGGCGGCCGAGACCGGCAACCCGGGCGCCCGCGAGCTGGCCGGCTACTTCGTCGGGCAGTGCGTGGGCCTGATGAACTCCGTCCGGCCCGCCCGCCAGGTCGTCTACGACATGATCGAGGAGTTCGCCGACGCCATCGAGCGGCTCAACGCCCTCACCGAGGGCTGACCGGGACCCGTCGCTGCGACCGGCCGCCCGCCGCGGGCGTCAGCGGAACTGGTTGAGCGGGCGGCCGGGCCCCTTCCTGATCTGCTCGATGAACAGCTCCGCCAGCGCCCGGTGCCCCTTGGCGGTGGGGTGGAAGCTGCGCGGCTCGGCCGACAGCCCGGCCAGGTTCACCGCCAGGCCGTTGACGTACGGGTCGAGGCTGCCCGCCTCGTGCCCGGCGAACGCGCTGTAGGCGTCGACGAACTCCACGCTGCCCGGGGCGCGGGCGGCGGCCAGCCGCTCGTCGGCCTCCCGCACCGTCTGCCGGATCAGCTCGTTCAGGTCGCGCGCCCGGGCGTTGAGCCAGCGCTGGTCGGCCACGTCGATGTTGTCGCCGGAGGCGTTGTCGACCTCGGAGAACAGCCGCGGATACCCCATCACGACCACCCGGGCGCGCGGCGCCCGGTCGGTGATCTTGTCGAGCAGGGCGGGCAGGGTGCGGCGCAGTTCGGCCATCCGCGCGGCGATGCCGCCGCCCTGCTCCTGGCACCGGCGGCTCCACGGCAGCTTGACCACGCATCCGGCCAGCACCCGGGAGAAGCCGACGTCGTTGCCGCCGATGCTGATCGTCACCAGGCTGGTGCCGGCGCCGACGCGGCCGAGCTGGGCGGGCTCGCCGGACTTGCCGTTCAGGACGTCGGCGGTGGTCGCGCCCGAGCAGGCCCAGAACGCGGTGCCGCCGGCGAACCGGAACTCCCTGGCCACCTGGTGGTAGTAGGCGTTGGACGTGCGGTGGCACCGGTTGAGCGGGTTGTGGTCGGCCGCCGTCGTCTCGGCGCCCAGGCCGGAGGAGTAGGAGTCGCCGAGCGCCACGTACGCGCCCCGCGTGGCGGCCTCCACCGGGGTCAGCGGGGCGGCCGGGGCGGAGGCGGCCGGCACGGCCTGCAGCGTGTGCACCGCCCGCGGGCACCCCTTGCCGAAGACCTCGCAGCGCACCGCGGGGAACGCCACCAGCGGCGTGAACGCCGCCGCGACGAAGACCAGCAGGAGGGCGATGGCGAGACCCCTGTCACCGAGGCGGTCCCGTACCCGCCGCGGCCAGGAGCGCGGCCCCGTCATCGCCCTCCCTTCCCTCGTCCCCGCATGATCAGACGAACCCGCCGCGCCCCGAGTTCCCGCCCGGTCTGCGCATCGCCACCCGGGCGCCGAGCGCGCGCAGCCCCGCCGCGCCCTCGGCGTCCCAGTGGGCGCGCAGCCCGGCCCCCCACCGTTCCTGCGGAAACTCGGCGAAGCCGTGCCGGGAGTACCAGGGGGCGTTCCACGGCACGTCCCGGAAAGTGATCAGTGTCACGTCGCGAGCCCCGGCTCGGGAGAGCACCGCCCGCAGCAGCCGTGTGCCGACGCCCTTGCGGACGTGGTCGGCGTGCACGGCGACCTGCTCCAGGTGCAGCGCGCCGTCCAGGGGACGCACCGCCGCGAACGCCACCGGCGGCCTGCCCGCGACGAGGATCTCCGCGTTCCCCCCGGCCGCCTCCCCGATCACCTGCTCGATCGCGGTGGGGCCGGGCGGGAACACGATCCCCAGCGGGGCGAACAGCGTGTCCGCCGACCTTTCGATCGCGGCCAGCCCCGCCAGGTCGCCGGGTTCCGCCGCGCGCGGCGCCACGTCCGTCCGCCGATCGCCGGCCGCACGGCCCACGCGGTCCATGCCCGTCACGCCTCCGGGTAGCGCATCAGCCACGACATCGGCGGCTCGCCGTAGGGGCCGGTGGGCGGGTTGGGGCCGAACTCCTGCGCGCAGTCGTCGGCCATCATGGTCACCATCGCGCGCACTTCGAGGCCGTCCCGCCACGCCTGCGGGAACGCCGCCGCCCCGTACCGGGCGCCGAGCAGGCTCCCGCAGACGGCGCCGGTCGAGTCGCTGTCGCCGGAGTGGTTGACGGCCAGCAGCAGGCCGCGCCGCCCCACGGCCTGCGGCGCGCCCTCCCGCTCGGCGCAAAGGGCCGCGTACACGCCGATGGCCAGCGCCTCCTCCCCGGTCCAGCCGCCGCCGAGGGTCTCCAGCCGCTCCGGCGACGGCGGCTCGGCGGCCAGCTCGACCGCCCGGTCGAGGGCGCGGGTCGTCTCCCGGTGCCTCCGGTGCTTGCGCAGCAGGCCGCGGGCGGTGTCGAGGGCCTCCCGCAGCCCGGCGCCGCGCACCAGGCCGTGCACCGCCGCGGCGAGCACCCCCGCGGGAAGCTGGCCGGTCGGGTGCCCGTGCGTCAGCGCCGCCGTCTGGCGGCCCAGCTCGAAGGCCCGCTCGGCGCTGCCCGCCGCGATCCCGCACGGCGCGGCCCGGACGGCGCCCATGCACCCCTTGGAGTCGTTGATCGGTTCGTCGACCGTGCCCAGCGGCCAGCCGGGACGCTGCCGTTCGGCCGCCTTGAGCAGCGCGGACAGCACGGTCCGCCCCGGCGCCCGGCGGCTTGTCATGGCCGGGTCCATGTTCAGCGGGCCGTACAGCGAGTGCTGCGGCGGCATCGGCACGCCCTGCCCGGCGAGCCAGGTCAGGTACGCCGACTGCAGCAGGCCCAGCGTCGCCCCGCCGATGCCCCTGGCCCTGGCCCGCACGGACGCCTGCACCAGCGCCTGCGCGGTGAACATCGTCAGCTGCGTGTCGTCGGTGATCGACCCGGCGGGCAGCCGCCCCGGGACGTACCCGGTGATTCCGTCGGCCCCGTACCGGCGCCGGATCTCCGCGAGGGGCACGCCCTCGACGGGCGCGCCGAGCGCGTCTCCGATGGCGCCGCCGAACAGGCAGCCGAGCACACGGTCGGGATCGGGATACGGCACGCGAAAACCTCCTGGGTCATGCGGCGCGGAAAGCGTTGCGGTACGCCTGCGGGGGAACGCCCACGAGCCTGCGGAAGTGCGGACGCAGCGCCACGCCGTCGGAGAACCCGGACCGCCGCGCCACCGCGTCGACGCCCAGGTCCGTGCTCTCCAGCAGGTGCTGGGCGCGCAGCACCCGCTGGGTCAGCAGCCAGCGCAGCGGCGACTCGCCGGTGGACTGGCGGAAGCGCCGGTCGAACGTGCGGCGGCTCATGTGCGCCGCCGCGGCCAGCCGGTCGACGTCCAGACGCGGATCGTCCAGATGCTCCAGCGCGTACGCCACCGCATCGCCGATCGCGTCGCCCACCGGCGGCTCGGGCACCGGGCGCTCGACGAACTGGGCCTGCCCGCCGGTCCGCTGCGGCGCCACCACCAGCGCCCGCGCGACCGCGTTGGCCACCGCCGCGCCGTGCTCGCGCCGCAGCAGGTGCAGGCAGGCGTCGATGCCGGCGGCGCTCCCCGCGCTGGTCACGATCGTGCCGTCGTCCACGTACAGCACGTCGTCGACCACTGTCACGCCCGGATATCCGGCGGCGAGGTCGGCGGTGTGGCGCCAGTGCGTGGTGGCCCGGCGCCCGTCCAGCAGGCCCGCCTCGGCCAGCACGAAGGCGCCCAGGCACAGCCCGACCACGGTCGCCCCGTCGGCGTGGGCGGCGTGCAGCGCCTCCAGGACGGGCGGCGCGATGGACGTCTGAGCCGGGTCCCGCCAGCCCGGGACGATCACCGTGCCGGCCCGGTCCAGCGCCTCCAGCGGGTGCGGGGCGCTGATCTGGATGCCCGCGCTGGTCGTCAGCGGGCCGGGCCGCTCGGGGACGGCCACCACCTCGAATGCGGGGCCGCCGCGCACCGCCTGGCCGAACACCCGCGCGGGCACGCCGATCTCCAGCATCGGCGCGTCGTCGCCGAGCACCACGCCGATCGTCCTGGGGTCCCGGGGCATGGCCGGATTCTATCGGCCCATGGCGTTCACGCCACTCCTGCGGCTTCGCCCGGCGCGGCACAGTACGTCCCATGACCATGACGATCTTGCCGGTCGGCGGCCCGACCGCCGTGCTGGAGCTCGGCGGCCTGCGCCTGCTCACCGACCCCACCTTCGACCCGCCCGGCGACCACCCGATCGGCGACCACGTCCTGACCAAGACCGCCCCGCCCGCCGTCGACGCCGCCGGGATCGGAGCCGTCGACGCCGTGCTGCTCTCCCACGACCAGCACCCCGACAACCTCGACCGCGCCGGCCGGGCCCTGCTCGGCGCGGTCCCGCTGGTGCTGAGCACGGCCGCCGCGGCGGGCCGCGTCCCCGGCGTCACCGCCCTGCCCCCGTGGCGGCACCACGACCTCGGCACCGTGCGGATCACCGCGGTGCCGGCCCTGCACGGCCCGCCGGGCACCGAGCACATCACCGGGGAGGTCATCGGATTCGTGCTGACCGGCGCCGGCCTGCCGACCGTGTACGTCAGCGGCGACAACGCCTCCCTGGACGTCGTCCGCGAGATCGCGACGCGCTTCCCGCGCATCGACGTGGCGCTGCTGTTCGGCGGCGCGGTCCGCACTCCCCCGATCGGCGACGCGCAATTCACCCTGGGCGCCGCCGCGATGGCCGAGGCCACCCGCATCCTCGACGCCCGCCACGTCGTCCCGCTGCACATCGAGGGCTGGACCCACTTCACCGAGGGGCCCGCCGACGTCGAGGCCGCCTTCACCGCGGCCGCCCTCGCCGACCGCCTCCACCTCCCCGCCCCGGGCCGCCCCATCGCGCTGCCCTCGGCCTGACGTCCGAAGATCCCGGCGGCCGCGTCGCCGGGATCTTCCGCGGGCGCCTCGCGGTCGACCGGCCGTCGCGCACCGGCGCCGAGCTCCCCGGAGTGACCCGGCGGGCGCCTTCGGGACGCGCGGGCGCGCGGCGGCAGGGCGGGCGGGGGCGGGTCAGCGGACGCCGGCCTCCCTCATCTCGCGCAGTTCGCGCTTGAGCTCCTTGATCTCGTCGCGGAGCCGGGCGGCGAGCTCGAACTGCAGGTCGGCGGCGGCCTGGTGCATCTGGGCGGTCATCTCCTCGATGAGCGACTCCAGCTCCTCGCGGGGGCGTTCGCCGACCAGGTCGGCGGCGTGGCGGCCGGCCTCGCGGGTGCGCGAGGCCAGGCCGGGCACGGGCGCCTTGCCGCGGCTCTGCTGGCGGCCCGCGCCGCCGATGAGGGTCTGGGTGTCGGCGTCCTCGCGGGCCAGGGAGTCGAGGATGTCGGCGATCCGCTTGCGCAGCGCGCGCGGTTCGATACCGTGCTCGGCGTTGTAGGCCTGCTGCTTGGCGCGGCGCCGGTTGGTCTCGTCGATCGCCCGCTGCATGGAGGGGGTGACGGTGTCGGCGTACATGTGCACCTGGCCGGACACGTTGCGGGCGGCGCGGCCGATCGTCTGGATCAGCGAGGTCTCCGAGCGCAGGAAGCCCTCCTTGTCGGCGTCCAGGATCGCCACCAGCGACACCTCGGGCAGGTCCAGGCCCTCGCGCAGCAGGTTGATGCCGACCAGCACGTCGAACTCGCCGGAGCGCAGCTCGCGCAGCAGCTCGATGCGGCGCAGCGTGTCGACCTCGCTGTGCAGGTAGCGCACCTGGATGCCGAGCTCCAGCAGGTAGTCGGTGAGGTCCTCGGCCATCTTCTTGGTCAGCGTGGTGACCAGGACGCGCTCGTCGCGGGCGGTGCGTTCGCGGATCTCGTGCACCAGGTCGTCGATCTGGCCCTTGGTGGGCTTGACCACGATCTCCGGGTCGAGCAGCCCGGTGGGGCGGATGACCTGCTCGACGACGTCGCCCTGGACGCGCTCCATCTCGTAGGGGCCGGGGGTGGCCGACAGGTAGACGGTCTGCCCGATGCGCTCCAGGAACTCCTCCCACTTCAGCGGGCGGTTGTCCATGGCCGACGGCAGGCGGAAGCCGTGCTCGACCAGCATCCGCTTGCGGGAGGCGTCGCCCTCGTACATGGCGCCGATCTGCGGGACGGTCTGGTGGGACTCGTCGATGACCAGCAGGAAGTCCTCGGGGAAGAAGTCCAGCAGGGTGTTGGGCGCCGACCCGGCGGGGCGGCCGTCGATGTGCCGGGAGTAGTTCTCGATGCCCGAGCAGGTGCCGACCTGGCGCATCATCTCGATGTCGTAGGTGGTGCGCATGCGCAGCCGCTGCGCCTCCAGTAGCTTGCCCTGCCGCTCCAGCTCGGCCAGCCGCTCCTCCAGCTCGGCCTCGATGTCGCGGATGGCGCGCTCCATGCGCTCGGGCCCGGCGACGTAGTGGGAGGCGGGGAAGACGTAGACCTCCTCGTCCTCCGACAGGACCTCGCCGGTGAGCGGGTGCAGGGTGGCCAGCTTCTCGATCTCGTCGCCGAACATCTCGATGCGGACGGCGAGCTCCTCGTACTGCGGGATGATCTCGATGGTGTCGCCGCGGACCCGGAACGTGCCGCGGGTGAACGACAGGTCGTTGCGGGTGTACTGCATCTCGACCAGCCGGCGCAGCAGCTCGTCGCGCTCGATCTCGTCGCCGACGCGCAGCGGGACCATCCGGTCGACGTACTCCTGCGGGGTGCCCAGGCCGTAGATGCACGACACCGAGGCGACCACGACGGTGTCGCGGCGGGTCAGCAGCGAGGTGGTGGCCGAGTGGCGCAGCCGGTCGACCTCGTCGTTGATCGAGGAGTCCTTCTCGATGTAGGTGTCGGTCTGCGGGATGTACGTCTCGGGCTGGTAGTAGTCGTAGTACGACACGAAGTACTCGACGGCGTTGTTCGGCAGCATCTCCCGCAGCTCGTTGGCGAACTGCGCGGCCAGCGTCTTGTTGGGCTGCATCACCAGGACGGGGCGCTGCAGCTTCTCGATCAGCCAGGCGATCGTGGCGGTCTTGCCGGTGCCGGTGGCGCCGAGCAGCACGATGTCCTTGTCGCCGCGTTGCACCCGCCGGGCCAGCTCGCTGATCGCCTCGGGCTGGTCGCCGGACGGCGTCATCTCCGTGACGACCTCGAACGGCGCGACCTTGCGCTGCAGGTCGGTGATCGGCCGCATTCCGCCTCCCCCCGTACGGGTACGCGGCGGACCGGGGCGGTCCGCCGTTCCCCACTTTATGCAGGGGGTCCGACAATCTCGTACCGGACGGCGTCTCTGCAGGTCACAGCCTTGATCAGCACGTTCGGTCAGCGCGTCGAGGAGGCGGCGGGCAGGGGCAGGCGGGCCCGGACGCGGAAGCCGCCGCCGTCGCACCGCCCGGCGGTGAACACCCCGCCGAGGGCGGTGACCCGCTCGCGCAGCCCCACCAGGCCGTTGCCGCCGCTGGGCAGGCCGTGGGCGGGCGCCGAGCGCGGCGGGGCGTTGGTCACCTCGACCTCGACGGCCTCGGGCCGCAGCCGCAGGTCGACGCAGGTGTCGGCGTCGCCCGCGTGCTTGTGGACGTTGGTGAGGGCCTCCTGGACGAGCCGGTACACCGCGCGGCCGACCGCCGGGGGCATGGGCCGCTCCTCGCCCCGGACCCGCAGGTCGACGCGCAGCCCGGCCGCGCCGGACTGGTCGACCAGGTCGCGCACGTCGGCCAGCGTCGGGGAGGTCTGCGGCAGCACGTCCTCGCCGTGCCGCAGCACGCCGATGACCTGGCGCAGCTCCTCCAGGGCCTGCCGTCCCATGTCGCCGATGACGGCCGCCGTCTCGGCCGCCCGCGCGGGGTCGCGGGCGGCGACGGCCTTGAGCGCCCCCGCGTGCACCACCATGACGCTGATGCGGTTGGCGACGACGTCGTGCATCTCCCGGGCGATGCGGGTGCGTTCCTCGGCGCGCGCGCGTTCGGCGAGCAGGTGCTGCTCCAGTTCCAGGCGCTCGGCGCGTTCCTGCAGGGAGGCGAACAGCTGCTTGCGGGCGCCCATGTACAGGCCCAGCAGCACCGGGGAGAAGATGAACGTGACGCCCCCGACCAGCAGCTCGAGGAAGGGTTGCTCGGCGGCGGTCGGCCCCGGCACCAGCAGGTAGGCGGCGAAGTTGAGCGTCGCGATGGTGAGCACGGTGCGCCGGGACGCGGCGTAGGCGCCCAGCGAGTAGAGGATCACGAGCGTCGCGAAGGCGCCCGCGCCCATGGCCGCCCCCGAGACGACGGAGACCAGGGCCAGGGCGACCGGGTGGCGGCGCCGCACCACCAGCCCGAGGGCCAGCAGCGCGCTGCACAGCGACACGGCGACGGGCGGAAGCCAGAAGTCCTGCGTGGCGTACCAGAGGAAGATGCCGTCGACCACGGCGAGCGCCACGGCGAGGGACAGGTCGAGCGCCTGGGAGCGGCGGGTCGGCCACAGCTCCGACCACCACCCCCGAAAGCCCTCCCACCAGCCCCGGATTCGCATGGTGACGAGCCTATAGCCCGGGTCGAACACCCCTGTCCCGTTTACAACGTTCCAGTGGAACCGCAGTGCGTGTAGCGGCACATCCGTAATGGGCGGTCCCCTTGTGCAGACGATCCGGCACCGGCGTCCCCGGCGGGCCCCGGGCGGCCGCCCGCGCACCGCACCGCGGGCACATCGATCGCACGCCGGGGACGGTGGCCCCGCTGTGGCGCCGCGGTTACGATGACGGCGCCGCCGATGGACGGGAAACTGTGCTGCGATGACGCGATTCGCGCTTTGGCTCGGGAAGAACGCCGACGCCCTCATCGCCCTGGTGCTGGCCGTCGTCGTCGCCGTGATCGGCCTCGGCGTGCAGGTGCCGGACGAGGTGACCGACAGCGCGATCCTGGCGGTGATCGGCCTTCTGGCCACCTCGGTGCTGCGCGACCGCGCCCGCCGCGTCCCGGTGGAGGCCGAGGTCCGCGACACGCTGCGGTCGTCCTCGGCCACGCTGGAGGGGCTGAGCGAGCGGCTGACGCAGATCGAGCGCTTCGAGGGCGTGGTGTCGGCCACCAAGCGCGCCCTGGACGAGACGGCGGTGGTGCGGGTCATCGACGGGGCGCAGGTCGGGCAGGTGCTCGCCGAGGCGCGCCGCGACACCGACCGGTGGTTCTTCAAGGGCGGCACCGGCACCTACATCCGGGCGCGGACGCTGCCGGAGTGCGTGGCCGCGGCCCGCCGCGAGCGCCGCACCCTGCTGGTGCGACTGGAGATCATCGACCCCACCAACGTGACCGTGTGCGAGTCCTACGCGCGGCACCGCCGGTCGGTGTCGGACCGGCCGGACGCCACGGGCGAGCCGTGGACGCTGGACCGCACCCGCAAGGAGGCCTACGCCACGATCCTGGCGGCCTGCTGGCACAAGCAGCGCTTCAACATGCTCGACATCGACATCGGCCTGTCGCAGACGATGACGACGCTGCGCTACGACCTGGCCGCGTCCCGCCTGGTGATCACGCGGGACGACCCGCGCGGCGAGGCGCTGGTGGTCGACAGCGGCAAGTTCTTCTACGCCTGGTGCGCCGCCGAGCTGCAGACCAGCCTCGACCAGGCGCGCCGGGTGCCGGTCGAGCAGGCCCGGCTGGCGCCGCTGGACGACGAGCCGACCGTCGAGGAGGCGCGCAAGCTGTTCGAGGTCACCGGGATCGAACTGCCGGGCTCCTACACCGACCGCGACGTCATCGACATCATCCGCAAGGCGCTGCGCGCCAAGGACCCCTACGAGTGACGGTGATGCGCTTTCCGGACCTGCACGGCGGCGTCTACGGCGCCGTCTACGGCGAGATCGCCGCGGGTACCGCGGCGGGGTCGCTGCCGGCGTGGGCGCGCGACGTCCTGGTGGACGTCGCGCGGGGCCGGTCCCCCATCGCCCCGGTGCGGCATCCGCTGGGCTTCCTGTGCCTGCCCGTGGAGCGGCGCGGTGCGCTGGGGGTGTGCCTGCACATCTGGTCCCCGCACATCACGCCCGCGCCGTCGACCACGTCGCTGGTGCACTGCCACAGCTGGGACCTGGTCAGCTTCGTCCTGTACGGAAAGGTGCGGAACATGCGGGCACGCGTCGTCGAGGAGGACCCGGCCACGCACCGGGTGTTCGAAGTGGTGAGCCGCGGCGGCGTGGACGAGCTGCGCGCCACCGGCCGCACCGTCCGGTACTCCCCCGGCGACGCCGCCACGCACCGCACCGGCGAGACCTACAGCCTGCCCGCGGGCGCGTTCCACAGCACCGTCGTCGAGGGCGAGCCGGACGCCGCCACGGTGGCGCTGGGCCGGCAGCTCCCCGACGGGGGCGACCTGTCCCTGGGCCCGCTCGACCTCCCCACGCACCAGGTGCGGCGGGCGAACTGCGACCCGGACGAGGCCGCCCGCGCCGCCCTGCGTTCGGCGCAGCGCATCGCCGCCGAGTACTCGCTGCCGCCGCGTTCCGTCCCGGCCGCGTCCGCCGACCCCGCCCGCCCGGGGGGCACCGGCGCGGGCGCCGCACGCCAGTCGTCCACCGAACCCGCCCCGCCCCGTCCGGGGCCCGATGACACCCCGGCACAGCACCGCTCGGTGCAGCCCTAGCGTCCGCCCCCGATTGGAGAGGCCCGATGAGAACCCCTAGCCCCGCCCAGGCCGATCCGGTCGACCTCGTCCAGGCGCGTCGGGTCGCCGTGGACGCCGCCGAGGCGGCGGGGGCGCTGCTGCGCGCACGCACGTGCGGGCCGCTGCGGGTGCGTGCGAAAGGCGACCGCGGCGACGTGGTCACCGACCTGGACACCGCGGCCGAGGAGCTGATCCTGCGCCGGCTGCGGGCCGTCTACCCGGGCCACCGCATCATCGCCGAGGAGTCGGGCGTCCTGGAGGGCGGCGACGGCATGGTGTGGCTGGTGGACCCGCTGGACGGCACGAACAACGTCGCGATCGGCATGCCCGTGTACGCGGTGGGGCTGGCCCTGTGCGCGGGGTCGGTTCCGGTGCTGGGGGTCGTCCACGACCCCGTCACGGCGCGCACATGGTCGGCGGCGCGCGGCAAGGGCGCCCGCGGGCCGGACGGTGCACGGCTGCGCCTGGACGGCCCGGGGCGGGTCGAGCATCCCGTCCTGGCCTGGACGCAGGGCCACGAGGTGGGGCGGGGCGACCCGGTCGCGCTGGGCCTGCGCACGTCGCTGGAGGCCGGGTGCGGGCGCCTGCTGCAGTTGTGGGCGCCCCTGGTGGCGTGGGTGATGCTGGCCCGCGGCGACATCGACGGCATCGTCGGCTACCGGCCCGAGATGGTCGACCTTCCCGCCGGTGCGCTGCTGGCCGCCGAGGCGGGCGCGGAACTGCGCGGCCTGGACGGCTCCCCCTACGAGCTCGACATCGACCTGCCCGCCGAGGAGCGCGGCTTCGTGGCGGCCCGTCCGAACCTGCTGGACCGCCTTCTGGAGACCACCGCCGCCGCCACCGCCGCCGACGGCCTGCGCCGGTGACCGCCTAGGGGTCAGGGCACCAGCAGCAGCACGCCCACGCTGGCGGCGCACCCCAGCACCGCCAGCAGCGCGCCGGTCGCCACGAACTTCACCATCGGCACCCGCACGTCCCAGCGGCGGCACCACTCGAACCACAGCAGCGTCGCCAGCGACCCCCACGGCGTGATGACGGGGCCGACGTTGGTGCCGATCAGCAGCGCCAGCAGCTGGTCGTGGTTGGCCACCGGAACGGCCGACTCGCCCGCCACGTAGGCGGGCAGGTTGTTGATGACGTTGGCCAGGCCGCCGCCGGCGAAGGCCGCCCGCAGCGCGCCGCCCAGGCCGTCGTCGGCGCCGACGAGCCCGCGCATCGCCTCGTCCAGCCCGTACCGCTCCAGCGTCGGCTCGACCAGGAACAGCCCGGTGACGAACACCATCAGCTGCCAGGGGATCAGGGACGGCCGCAGCGCGGCGGGGGCGCGGACGGCGAACGCCGCCACGGCGACCACGGCGGCGGCGGTGGCGGCCAGGCCCAGCGCGATCCCCGTGTGCACCCCCGCGAGGATCGAGCCGATGAACAGCATGCACGCCCCGCCCGTCGCCGCGAACAGCACCCGGTCGCGCACGGGGACGGGCGGCGGCGGTTCGTAACGGTCGGCGCCCCGCATCCGGCGCCGCCAGTAGAACACCCACAGCAGCGTCATCGTCACCGCCAGCGCGGCCAGCTGCGGAGCCCACATGCGGGCGGCGAACTCGGGGGTCTCCAAAGCGACGCGGTCGGCCGCCAGCAGGTTCGTCAGGTTGGACACCGGCAGCAGCAGGCTGGCGGTGTTGGCCAGCCACACCGTCGTCATCGCCAGCGGCAGCGCCGCGATGCGCGCGTTGGCGGCCAGCGCCAGCATGACGGGGGTGAGCAGCACCGCGGTGGTGTCCAGGTTGAGGAACACGGTGGTGGCCGAGGCGAACGCCACGCACAGCAGGAACAGCGCCGGATAGGCGCCGCGCCCCAGCCGCGCCATGCCCAGGGCGATGGCGTCGAAGACCCCCGCCTCCTTGGTCAGCTCCGCCAGCACGATGACGCTGAACAGGAACAGCAGCAGGGGGGCGATGCGTTCGAGGCTGGCGCGGGCGTCGGCGCTGGGCAGCAGTCCGGTGACCACGAAGACCAGCCCCAAAAGCAGCAGGCCGATCCGGATCCAGTCGAGCACGCCGAGAGCGCCCAGAGCGCGCCTGATGGTCTGGCTGGATGGGGCCACGGCCGCCATGATCCCACAACAGCGCCCCCCGCCCCGCGTTCCCGGAGGTCGGGCGCAGGAGGCCCGCAGCCCTTACGGCGCAGGCGTTGCAGCGGTGCACGGGCCGGTTCGCGCGCGCGATACTGACCGCATGACACCCCCTACCGGCTCGTCCGGGCAGGACCGCCCGACTGACTTCTTCATCAGTTACTCCCCTGCCGACGAGCGCTGGGCGGCGTGGATCGCCTGGCAGCTGGAGACGGCCGGGCACCGCACGATGATGCAGGCGTGGGACTTCGTCCCCGGCACCAACTTCATCGACTTCATGGACCGCGGCCTGTCGGAGGCCAAGGTGGTCATCGCGGTGCTGTCGCGCAACTACCTGCGGTCGCGGTACGGGCGCTGGGAGTGGATGACGGCGTTGCGCGCCGACCCCGACGACCCCGCGCGCAAGCTCGTCACGGTGCGCATCGAGGACTGCGACATCGACGGGCTGCTGTCGACCATCACCTACGTGGACCTGGTCGGGGTAGAGGACCCCGCGCAAGCGCGCGCGCTGCTGATGCGGCGCATCCAGGAGGCACTGGCCGGGCACGCGCGGCCGAACTCCGGCCCGGCCTTCCCCGGAGCGCCGGGGGCGCTCCCCGAGCCCGCTGCGCAGCCGCCCGGCGGTGCGCTGCCCGAGCCCACGGGGGAACGCGCGGCGCGCCGCACGCCCGTCGTGCCTCCCGCCTTCCCGGGCGAGGCCGACGCCCCGGGGCCGCGCGAGCAGCTGAGCGTACTGCACGTGTCCGGGCCCCGGTTCGGCCGCACCCTCGCCGAGCCGGACGAGCCCACCACCGCCACCGAGCTGCAGGACCGCATCTGGAGCGATGTGACGCGGCTGGCCGACGCGGGCGTGCCGCGGCCCGACCTGCTGGTGGTGACGGGCGACCTGACCCACTCGGGCAGCCGCAAGGAGTTCGCCGAGGCGCTGTCGTTCCTGACCAGCCTGCGGGCGCTGCTGGGCCTGGAGGCGCAGCGGGTGGTGGTCGTGCCCGGCCCCCACGACGTCACCCGGGCGGCGTGCCAGGCGTACTTCTCCAGCTGCGAGGCCGACGACATCGAGCCGCAGCCGCCGTACTGGCCCAAGTGGCGGCACTTCGCGGCGCTGTTCAAGGACTTCTACCAGGGGCTGGACAGCCTCATCTTCGACAGCGCCCAGCCCTGGACGCTGTTCCCCGTCAACGACCTGAAGGTGGTCGTGGCCGGGCTCAACTCGACGCTGCCGCTCACCCACCGCCCGGAGGACCGCTACGGCGAGGTGGGGCGCGCCCAGGCCGCCTGGTTCACCGAACGGCTGCGGCACTTCGAGGAGGAGGGCTGGCTGCGCCTGGGGGCCGTCGCGCACAGCCCCGTCGCCGGGGAGCCGGACGCCCTGCGCGACCCAGGCACCGTGGACTCCCTGCTGGGCGCCCACGTCAACCTGTTCTTCCAGGGGACGCCCTCGGAGCTGGGCGCGATCGGGCTGATGCCGTCCCAGGCGCCCGTCGTGCCCGCGCTCGGCCCCGGCCGCCACCAGACCGTCGTCATACGGCGCGACGGCCTGGAACGCTGGATCCCCGACGAGGCGGAGCGGCGCGGCCCCGAACGCCTGGAACGGTCCTGGGCCCGCGTCGGCGGGACGTTCCCCCCGCCGCGCGAGCAGGTCGCGCCGCCCGCCCCCACGCCGCCGATCGAGCGGGCCGGCGACGACGGGCGCGCCGCCCCCACGCCCGACCCCACGGCGCGGCTGCTGGACCGCATCGCCGAAGCCTGCGAGACCCGGTTCGAACGCGCCCAGATACGCCGCGTGGTGCCCGCGCCCCGCCCGGACGGGGGCCAGGACCCGCCGCACCTGCTGCTCACCCACCTGGAGGACGGCTTCGTCCGCCAGTACCGCATCGGCGCGCACGTGGGGCAGGTGACGGAGGCGGACGTGGACGCCTTCGTCCGGCACGTCCACGCCGACGGGTCCGACCACGGCTCGGAGCTGGTCTACGTGGGGCCGCCCCCGCCCCGGTCGCTGCGCGAGGACGCGCTGCGCCGCGGCATCCGCGTGCGCAGCCTCACCGAGTTCCAGGGGCTGCTGGACCTGTCGGAGTACGTGGCGGGCCAGACGGCGCGGTTGTCGTCGGGCCCCCTGTACCCGCCGTCCCTGTACGTGCCGCAGCGCTTCCGCGAGCTGGACCGGTCGCCCGCGGACGCCGCCGGCAACGGCGTGCGCGAGGACGTCGTCGAGGAGATGCTGCGCCTGCTGGCCGCCGACCACGGCCGGTTCCTGCTGCTGCTCGGCGACTTCGGGCGCGGTAAGACGTTCGCGCTGCGGGAGCTGGCCCGCCGCATCCCCGAGGAGCTGCCGCACGTCATCCCGATCCTCATCGAGCTGCGCGCGCTGGACAAGGCGCACTCGGTGGACGGCCTGGTCGCCGCGCACCTGGCCAACCACGGCGAGGAGCTGATCGACCTCAAGGCGTTCCACTACATGCTGCGGCAGGGCCGCATCGTGCTGCTGTTCGACGGGTTCGACGAGCTGGTCACCCGCGTCACCTACGACCAGGCCGCCGACCACCTGGACACGCTGCTGCAGGCCGCCCAGGACAAGGCGAAGATCGTGGTGGCGAGCCGCACGCAGCACTTCAAGTCGCAGGCGCAGGTGTTCACCGCGCTGGGCGAGAAGGTGGGGGTGCTGCCGCACCGCCGGGTGCTGAGCCTGGAGGACTTCACCCCCGCGCAGGTCCGCGCGTACCTGGTGAACCGCTACGGCGACGAACGCGTGGCCGACGAGCGGCTGCGCATCCTGGCGGGCCTGGAGGAGCTGCTGGGCCTGACCAGCAACCCGCGCATGCTGAGCTTCATCGCCGACCTGCCCGAGGAGCGGCTGCGGGCGGTCGCGCACGCCCGCCACACCGTCAGCCCCGCGGACCTGTACCGGGAGATCCTGTCGTCGTGGCTGGCGTACGAGGCCGACCGGGTCCGCCACTCCGGGGGCCCGGCCGGGCTCACCGTCGAGGCGATGTGGCAGGCGGTGGGGACGCTCGCGCTGCGGCTGTGGGAGACCAACGAGTCGTTCCTGCGCCTGGCGGAACTGGCCGACGTGGCCGACACGCTCACCGGCCTCACCGAGGGGCGCATGTCGCCGCACCAGGTGACGCACGCGGTCGGGGCGGGGAGCCTGCTGGTGCGCACCGACGAGGGCCTGTTCGGTTTCATCCACGGGTCGGTCGTGGAGTGGCTCGTCGCCCGGCACATCGCCGAGGAGTTCGCCAAGGGCCCGGCCCCCCGCGCGCTCGCCTCCCGGACGCTGTCGCAGCTGACCGTCGACTTCCTGTGCGACCTGGCCGACACGCGCGCCTGCCAGGAGTGGGCGGCCGGGGTGCTGGCGGACGCCGGCGCCGGCGACGTGGCCCGCTCCAACGCCATCAAGATCACCACGCGGCTGCGCACGTCCGCGCGCACCGACCTGCGCGGCGCCCGCCTGGCCGGCGAGGACCTGTCCTACCGCGACTTGCAGGGCGTCGACCTGACCGGCGCGGACCTGACCGACGCGCAGCTGGTCGGCGCCGACCTGTCGCACGCGGTGCTGCGGGACGCCGCACTGGCCGGGGCGCGGCTCGACGGGGCCCGGCTGACCGGCGCGGACCTGCGCGGCGCGGACCTGTCGCGGGCGCGGCTGGCCCGCGCCGACCTGCGGGACGCGGCGGTGGACGGCAGCCGCTGGACCCGCGCCGCCCTCATCGACGCGAACCTGCCCGAACGCATCGCGTCCGCGCCCGAGCTGCGCGAGGCCGCCATCGCCCCCGGCCGCCCCGTGGACCTGCAGGTGGCCCCCGCCGGGATCGGCGTCCCCTACGGGTTCCACTTCGCCACCAGCCGCCTGCCGCAGCCGCTGGCCTACAGCCCGGGCGGGTCGATCCTGGCGGTGGGCGGCGAGGACGGCGGCGTGCTGGTGTGCGACGCGGTGACGGGCACGCCCCTGCGCACGCTCATGGGCCACCGCGACCGCACCTACGCGGTCGTGTTCGACGGCACCGGCAACCTGCTCGCCACCGGGTCGGCCGACGGCACGATCCGGCTGTGGGACCTGGCGACGGGCCGCTGCACGCACACGCTCACCGTGCACCCCGAAGGGGTGTGGCCCGTCGTCGTCGGCCCGCCCCGCACCGACGGCCCCTACCAGGGCGTGCTCCTTGCGGCGGGCGCGGCCGACGGCACCATCCGCCTGTGGGACTGCGCCACCGGCGAGGAACGCCACGAGCTTCCCGGCCATACCGCCCCCATCTACACCGCGGTGTTCGACCCCGCCGGCACCCTGATGGTGACGGGCGACGCCGGGGGCGTCCTGCGCGTGTGGGACCTGACGACGGGGCGGCTGCAACGCACGCTCACCGGCCACCGCGGCGCCGTCTACCGCGCGGTGTTCCACCCGGGCGGCGCACTGCTGGCCGCGGGCGACGAGGCGGGCGTGGTCCGGCTCTGGGACATCCGCACCGGGGAGATCCGGCACGAACTGGTGGGCCACACGGGCCGCGTCTACGCCGTCGCGTTCCACCCCGACGGCGACCTGATGGTGACCGGCGACACCGACCGCTCCGTGCGGCTGTGGCGGGACGGACGCCCCCACCGCACCCTCACCGGCCACGGCGGCGCCATCTACCAGGCGGCCTTCAGCCCCGACGGGGGGCGCCTGGCCACCGCCGACAGCGCCGGGACGATCCGCCTGTGGGACCCCGAGACCGGGCGGCTGCGCGTGGAACTGGCCGGGCACCGCGGGGCGGTGTGGCCGTTCGCGTTCCGCCCCGACGGATCCCAGCTCGCCACCAGCAGCAACGACGGCACCGCCCGCCTGTGGGACGCCGAGACGGGGCAGTGCAGGGCCGTGCTGCGCGGACACGGCCGCCGCGTCACCGGCGTGTCCTTCTCCCCCGACGGCGGGCTGCTGGCCTCCAGCGGCAACGACGGCCTGGTGCGGCTGTGGGAGCCGCGCACCGGACGGCTGGTGCGGGAGCTGCGCGGCGCCGCCGACAACCTCACCTCCGCCGCGTTCAACCCCGCCGGGGCGCAGCTGGCCACCGCCACCAACGACGGCGGCGTCCACCTGTGGCAGGCCGGCACCGGCGTGTTCGAACGGGAGCTCAACGCCGAGACCGACCACGTGTGGGCGCAGGCGTTCAGCCCCGACGGGGACGTGCTGGCCACCGCCAACGACGACGACACCGTCCGGCTGTGGTACTGGACCACCGGCCGCGAGACCGTCAACCTGGCCGACCACCGCGGCCGGGTGCGGTCCATCGACTTCTCCCCCGACGGCCGCCTGGTCGCCACCGGCTGCGACGACAGCCTCGTCCGCCTCTGGGACGCCCGCACCGGCGAATGCGTCGCCACGCTGCGCGGCCACACCGACCGCGTCTACCGGGTGCAGTTCGACGCCACCGGCGACACCCTCGTCAGCGCCGGCAACGACGGCGCCGCCTGGCTGTGGGACCCGCACTCGGGGCAGGCGCGCCGCGTCCTGACCGGCCACGCCGGACGGCTGTGGTGCGCCGCGTTCCACCCCGGCGGCACGCTGCTGGCCACCGCCGGGGACGACCTGGTCGTGCGGCTGTGGGACCCGAGGGACGGACGCGCCCTGCACACCCTCTCCGGCCACACCCGGCGCGTGTGGTCGCTGTCGTTCTCCCCCGACGGCACCCTGCTGGCCAGCGCCGGCGACGACGGCGCCATCATCCTGTGGGACGTGTCCGACCCCGCCGCCCCGGCCCGCCGCGTCACCCTGCTGGGGCTGCCCTCCGGTTGGGCCGCCCTGGCGCCGTCCGGCGACTACAAGTGGGAGGGCGACGCCACCTCCGAGTTCTGGTACGCCATCGGCATGTGCCGCTTCGAGCCGGGCGAGCTGGACGCCTACCTCCCCGAGGTCCGCCGACTCCCCATGGACGCCGAGTTCTGACCCGGCGGCCCGGGGGACGGCCCCCTACCGGCCCCCTACCGGCCCTACTGGAACGTGCAGTAGGCGACGGTGGCGTCGTCGTGGGGCTTGCCGCGCGGCCAGCGGACGGCCTGGGGGTCGGTGCGCTCCACCTCCCGGGTCCGGGCGACCAGCGCCGCCGACCCCTGCCGCTCGACGATCTCCACGAGTCCGGCCCAGTCGGTGACGCCGAACCGGTCGGCCAGGCGGGTGGCGCCGTCGGTCAGCAGCAGCGCCCGCCGTACGCCCCTCAGCGGCACCGTGCCGGTGATGGCGTGCTCGGCGGCGGTCGGATCCGCGCTGGCGTACACATGGCCGCCTGTGACCGTCTGAAGGCCGTCCGGGCCGTCCAGCACCAGGGTCGAATCGGCGAGCACCAGGTAGTCCAGGACGTCGCCGCGCACCCGCAGCGCCAGCACCGTCGCCGCCGGCGTGGCCGGATTCCGAAGATCGCAGGTGGTGCGGTGCGAGGCCGCCACGTCGGCGATCGCCCCGGCCAGGCGCCCCACCAGCGGCCTGGCCGCGGGGCGGTGCGCCCCCTCCGGCGGGCCGACCGGCGGCCCGGCCTGCGGCGCCTCGTTCAGCCCGTCCAGCAGCCGCGCCAGCAGCCGCGTGCCCAGCGAACGGGCGTACCAGGCGGTGCCGTGCACGCACCCCAGGTCGGTGCCCAGGGGAAGGCCGCAGCCGTCCAGCACCACCACCGCGCCGGGGGCGGCGGCCACGAAGTCCTCGTTGCGCCGCGCGGGGCTGCCCTGGTCGGTCGCCCACGAGACCCGCACCGCCCTCACCCCGCCGGGGCGGCGTGCGCGCGGCGGGCCAGCTCGTCCCACAGCGCGTCGACCTGGGCGTGCAGCTCCTCCAGGCTCCCGGAGTTGTCGATGACGCGGTGGGCGAGCGCCAGGCGCTGCTCCCGGGTGGCCTGGGCGGCGATCCGCGCCCGCGCGTCCTCCTCGGCCATCCCGCGGTGCTCCACCAGCCGCCGGACCTGCGTCTCCACGGGGGCGTCCACGACCACCACCACGTCGTACATGCCGGCCAGGCCGTTCTCTGCCAGCAGCGGCACGTCGTACACCACCACCGCGTCCTCGGGGGCGGCCTCCATCAGCTCCGCCACCCGCTCCCCCACCAGGGGGTGGACGATCGCGTTCAGCGCGGCCAGCCGGTCCGGGTCGGAGAACACGATCGACCCCAGCCGCTCGCGGTCCAGCGCGCCGTCCGGCCGCAGCACCTGCTCGCCGAACTCCTGCACCACCGCCGCCAGCCCGGGCGTGCCGGGCTCGACCACCTCCCGGGCGATCCGGTCCGCGTCGATCACCATCGCGCCGTGCGCGGCGAGCCGCGCCGACACCTCGCTCTTACCCGATCCGATCCCGCCGGTCAGTCCCACCTTCAGCACGCCCCCACCCTAACGACCGCTCGATCGGCGGCCCAGGGGCCGGGGTCAGCCGGCGGCCGCCGCGGGCGCCAGGTCCTTGCGCATGTGCACCAGCGTCAGGTGAGCCGCGACGCGCTCGCGGTGCGTCTCCCGGTAGCCGAGCCGCCGGGACAGCCGCAGACCGCCCTCGCTGAGATGGCCGGTGAACAGCACGCACGCGTCGACACGGCCCGCCACCTGCTCCTCCAGCGCCGCCACCAGCCGGCCGCCGATCCCGCGGCGCTGCGCGTCCGGCGCGACGACCAGCCGCCCGATCAGGCAGGTGCGCTCGCTGAACTGCGCCCGCACCGCCCCCACCAGGCGGTGCCCGGCCACCGCCTTCAGCACCACCGCGTCGCCGGCGAGCACCGCGCGCAGCTGCTCCAGCGACTCCACCAGCGGAGGGAGGAACGGGTCGCCGTACAGCTGCGCCTCGGCCAGGTAGGCCGCGCGCTGCACGGTGAGGATCTCCCCGGCGTCCGCGGGCCCGGCCCGCTCGATCACGACCTGCGGCTCCTGCATGGGCCGACCCTAGCGGGGGCCGCGGGCCCGCGGCCCGGCTACCGCCCGATCCGGACGGTCACCACGACGGGATAGTGGTCCGACGCCCGCGACCGCACCACCTGGTAGTCGGAGAACATCAGGTCGTCGGTGCCGAAGATCCAGTCGACCCGCTCGCCGGCCGCCGTGGTCGGCGACGGGTCGCCGCCGAACGCGGCGCTGCGCAGCTCGGTGCCGTCCAGCATCCGGCCGACCGCCGCGCTGCCCGGCCCGCCGTTGAAGTCCCCGCCGATGATCGTGCGGGGGGCGCCGCCCCACGCCCGCAGCAGCGTGGCGACCTCGCGGACCCGTTCGGCGTCCTGGTCGGCGCCGCCCTCCAGGTGCGTGGACCACACGTCCATCGTGGTGCCGCCGACCGCCAGCCGCGCCCACACGTACCCGCGGATCTGCGACCAGTCGGTCTTGGCCATCCGCCCGGTGCCCGAGCTGCGCACCGGCAGCGACGTCAGGATCGCGTTGCCGAACTGCCCGTCGGCGGCCGGCCCCCACAGCAGCTTCATGCCGAGGCGGCGCGACAGCCACACCCCCACGTCGGTGGTGCCCGACAGCAGCGACCCGCGTCCGGCCTCCTGCAGCAGCACCACGTCGACGCGCTGCCGCTCGATCTCCCGCGCGATGCCCTCGGGGTCGAGCCGGCCGTCCTGGTCGACCGCGTCGTGGATGTTGTAGGTCATCACCCGCACCTGCCCGTCCGGCCGGGCCGCCGCGCCGGCCTCCCGGTTCGGGGTGGTGAACGTGAAGATCAGCGTGCCGAGCAGCAGCACCAGCGCGGCGGCCCCCGCGGTCAGCGCCCGCACCCCCGCCAGCGCCGGCAGCGGGCCGCCCCGCGCGGCCGCGATCGCCGACAGCGCGCCCAGCAGGATCCCCGCCAGGCCGGGCAGCACGTTGTTCGGCACCGGCAGCGGCTCGATCGCGCTGATCTGGTACGGGATGAGGATCAGCGCGACGAGGAACCCGCCGAGCGCGGCGCCCACGTCGATCCGCCACACCGGGCCGCCCGTCCCGGCCCGGCGCAGCGGCGCGCGGCACGCCACCGCCAGCAGCCACGCCGACAGCACCTGCCCCACGACCACGACCGGCACCACCTCGATGCCGCTGACCGCGTAGGTGCCGGCGACCGCGCCCGCGCCCACGCCCAGCAGGGTGCCGCCGAGCACGCACACGCCGCCCGGCACCGCCCGCACCGCCAGGCCCGACGCCAGGAACGCCAGCGCCAGCCCCTGCCCGGCGACGACCACCATGTGCGCCTCGGTCAGCGACCGCCACCCCGACGACGCCACGAACGCCGGGCTGGACAGCACCAGCGTCTGCAGCGCCAGGAACGGCCCGATCGCCGAGGCGCCCAGCGCGTCCCGCCAGGAGATGCCCGGCGCCTCCACCGGCCCGGACGACAGCTCCCGGTACAGCGCGAAGGCCCCCAGGCCCACGAACGCCAGGCACGGCAGCCACGGCCACACCCCGGGCCGCCACACCGGGTCCCAGGTGCCGAACGCCATGCGCACCGCGGTGTCGGCCGACAGGCCCGCGACCGTGGCGGTGGCGAACCCCACCCCGGACAGGCCGCGCGCCCCCTCGTACAGCGCCGCCACCGCGACCATGCCGATCGCCGTGCCGAGGAACGCCAGCCACGCGCGCGGCTCGATCGCCTCGGCGACCAGCCGCACCGCCAGCAGCCCGCCGACCCCGGCCAGCAGCAGCCCGCGGGGCCCGGCGGCCCGGCGCACCAGCGGCCCGGCGAACCCCGCCAGGAACACCGCCAGCACGGCCGCACCGGCCACGCCGGCGCCGGCGGAATCGGTGAAGTGGTCGAACTGGGGCAGCGAGAAGCGCAGGGTCTGCGCGAGCACGGCGACGGTGACGGCGATCAGCACCAGCCGCGCCGGCCCCTGCGGGACGATCGAAGGACCGGCCTGCGCGGGGCCGCCGGTCCGGGTGCCTACCTCTGTGCTGGCCAATTGAACGTGTGCTCCCCGGGGACGAGCAGGAAAACGGGCGGGACGGGCGGGCGGGGCCGCCGACAGGGACCGGAGGGGTCCGGCGGGCGCCACGAGGATCACGGCCGAAGGCCGATCCACGAACCGCACCTCCGGCCGTTGATCCTATGACCCGCCGAGCGTCCCACGCCGCTGCGACTCCCCAAAATCCACCACACCGGCGCCCTCTCCGGGGCGCGAGACCGCAGCCAGGGGCCCGCGGCCCACCGCAACCCGCGCGCTGCACCCGTCAGCCGTCACCACTGCGCCGCAGGCCCGGCGGGTGACCGGGCGTGACAAATTCCACACCGAGCGCGCGTACTCCCGCCAGATGCGGTCCGGTCCCGGTCGGCGGGGCAGTGCCGCTGGGGCGCCGGCCTATGCCGCGCCCCGTCCGCCGGATGCCCGCCGCAAGGAGGCGCACAGCGGACGGCCGCTGCCCCGCACGCCCCCCAGAGCCCCAGCCGACATCGGGCTCATGGGCGTACGCGCAAGCCGACCGAGCACGCACGGCAGGCGATCACGGCCGCCGCGCACCCGCAGAGCCCCGGCTCATACCGGAATGCCTACGGGCGCACGAACACAAGCCAGCACCGACCACACGCACACAGCGCGAGCCACCGAAGGCGGCCGGAACCGGAGCACCCTGGTCCGTCCGCAGAGCCGCGACACCCCTATCGGCATGGCGCCACGGGGACGCGGGCGCAGACGACGGTCGAACACGGCCCTCATGCACCCTCGGCATCCCGGCCGCCCCCAGGGCTCCTGCGGGCGTGCACATGAGTGAACCCCCCGACCGCACGGACACGGCACGAGGTACCGCATGCGACCCGAACCGGGCGCTGGCCGACCCCCGCAGCACGTCCACCGGCACGCCACCGTCAGGACGCGTGCAGACGGCCGCTGCCCCCGCACGCCCCTCTGGACCCCAGCCGACATCGGGCCCATAGGCGTACGCGCACAGCGCGAGCTGTCAGAGGCGACCGGAACACCGGATTCCGATCGCAACGCCACGACACGCCCACCGGCCACCGCCAGGACGCGCCACAGCAGGCGATCACGGTCGTCGCACACCCGCAGAGCCCCGGCCGAAAGCGGGGCGACCAACGGGTGCACCTAGACCAACGGGTGCACCTAGGCAGACGACTGCCGACCGGGCACGCACAACGTGCGTCGCCGAGGGCGCCCGACCGGGAGCCGTAGATCCGGCCCTGACGAGCCAGGAGCGGCTGGCGCAGCTCGTCTACGACCAGATCCGCCGACCCGTTGGGGCCGGTCGAGTACGGCTCCGAGGACGTCCCGTTCCCCGTGACCGGGCACGACACCTCTCGCCGCCCCGAAGACGCCGGCGGCAGGCGGTCACGGCCTTGTGCGCCCCTCGAGCCCGGCCGGATCCAGGGCCGCTCACGCGGGCGTGCACGAGACCACCGGCCATCACGCACAGCGGGAGATACCGCATGCGGGCCCAGCCGGGGCATCGGCCGACGCCCTGCAGCACGTCCACCGGCATGCCGCCGGGACGAGCACATGCCGACCGGATGGCTCCCGGGGCGCCAGAGCGGACCCCGGCGTCCGCGGAACGTCGGCGGCGGGGGCGGGTGGTGCGCGCGCCACCGCGCACCTTGGTCCGGACCGGTTCAGCCGCCGAACCGCGGCGGGTCCACCGGCGGGTACCGCACGGATCTTCGAGAGGAGGGGTGTTCCTCCCGGCGCTGCCCGCGGGGTCCTGTGTCGCAGGTCCGCCTGTAGGCGGGCCCCGTCACAGGCGGAGCGCCCAGCCCGATCGGGGTTCAGGGCGAAGGCACGGCGCATGCGCACACGGCCGACCGCCGTGAGGGTGCGTGAGAGGCCCAGCCGACGGCTCCGTGGCCGGACGCCGGGCGTGCCGCCGCCGGGCCGGCCGCCTGCGGGGCAGGCTGCGCTGAGAGACGGGCGCATCGGCCCGGGACGCGGCCCCGGGGTCTCCCCCTGGAGCCACGTCCCGGACCGGCTGTCACGGGCCGTTCAGGACGCGGCGAGCGGGCCCTGAACGGGGGGCCGCTTACTGGCCGCCCGAGAGCTTCTCGCGCAGCGCGGCGAGGGCCTCGTCGGTGGCCAGGGCGCCGCCGGAGTCGCTCTCACCGCCCGAGTAGGAGGCGTCGCCGCCGAGGCCGCCCTCGGCCTCCGCCTCGGCCTTGCGGGCCTCCTCGATCTGGCGGCGGTGCGCCTCGAAGCGGGCGCGCGCCTCGGCGTACTGGCGCTCCCAGGTCTCCCGCTGCTGCTCGTAGCCCGGCAGCCACTCCCCGGTCTCCGGGTCGAAGCCCTCGGGGTACTTGTAGTTGCCGTGCTCGTCGTACTCGGCGGGCATGCCGTAGAGGGTGGGGTCGAAGTCCTCTTCCTCGATGCCCAGGGCGCCCTCGTTGGCCTGCTTGAGCGACAGGCTGATGCGGCGCCGGTCGAGGTCGATGTCGATGATCTTCACGAAGATCTCGTCGCCGACCTGGACCACCTGCTCGGGGATCTCCACGTGGCGCTCGGCCAGCTCGGAGATGTGCACCAGGCCCTCGATGCCCTCCTCGACGCGGACGAACGCGCCGAACGGCACCAGCTTGGTGACGCGGCCCGGCACGACCTGCCCGATCTGGTGGGTGCGGGCGAACTGCTGCCAGGGGTCCTCCTGGGTCGCCTTGAGCGACAGGGAGACCCGCTCGCGCTCCATGTCGACGTCGAGGACCTCGACGGTGACGTCCTGGCCGACCTCGACGACCTCCGACGGATGGTCGATGTGCTTCCAGGACAGCTCGGAGACGTGCACCAGGCCGTCCACGCCGCCCAGGTCGACGAACGCGCCGAAGTTGACGATGGAGGAGACCACGCCCTTGCGGACCTGGCCCTTCTGCAGGGTGTTGAGGAAGGTCTGGCGGACCTCGCTCTGGGTCTGCTCGAGCCAGGCGCGGCGGGACAGGACCACGTTGTTGCGGTTCTTGTCCAGCTCGATGATCTTGGCCTCGAGCTCGCGGCCGACGTAGGGCTGCAGGTCGCGCACCCGGCGCATCTCGACCAGCGAGGCGGGCAGGAACCCGCGCAGGCCGATGTCGAGGATGAGACCGCCCTTGACGACCTCGATGACGGTACCGGTGACGATGCCGTCCTCGTCCTTGATCTTCTCGATCGTGCCCCAGGCGCGCTCGTACTGGGCGCGCTTCTTGGACAGGATCAGCCGGCCCTCCTTGTCCTCCTTCTGGAGGACCAGGGCCTCGACGTGGTCGCCCACGGCGACGACCTCGTTGGGGTCGACGTCGTGCTTGATGGACAGCTCTCGGGAGGGGATGACGCCCTCGGTCTTGTAGCCGATGTCGAGGAGAACCTCGTCACGATCGACCTTGACGACCGTCCCCTCCACAATGTCGCCGTCGTTGAAGTACTTGATGGTCTCGTCGATCGCGGCGAGGAAGGCATCCTCGGACCCGATGTCGTTGACCGCCACCTGCGGAGTGGTCGAGGTCGCCTCGGTGCTGCTCGTCATGTGTCGGCTGGCTCCGGATACGGACATGCGTAGTTGTCTGACGGATGCGCGGCGGGCCCATTTCCGCCCTGCCGAGGACCGGAAGGGACGCGGCGCAAGCCGCGTCAGTCATACCGAACCGATGTCGACGACCTGACCGAGCGCGAGCCTGCTCCGTCCGAGACACGCGCAGGCCCACAGCGCAGCGATCAGAATATGGGACGCACAGCGCGGGGTCAATCGGAGGGTATGGCCGAGCGGCCCTCAGTAGGCACGGGCGTACGCCCGGAACCTACTGGCCAGCTTGCCTTCCGCGGTCCTAGGGAACGAAATGGTATTCGGATCCCCATCAGAGATGTACCGTTCCGCGGGGTTTTTGTCCAACCAGTCGAGCCAGGCGATGGAACAGTACCGCGTGCAGTCGTCCTCGGCGATCTTGCCCTCGGACCGCACCCGGGGGATGCGCCGCCAGTCGAAGTCCCTGCTGAACGGGGACTCCGAGGGCCGCCAACCGGCCAGGAAGATCCCGTTGAACCGGTAGGAGCCCGCCTTGGCCTGCGCCCAGGCGGCCTGCTTCGGCTCGGACCCGAACGGGTAGGCCAGCGTCGTGGTGTGCACACCGGCCAGCGACGCGATCCGCCCCTCGATGTCGCCGATCTCCTTCTCGACGGCGGACCGCGACATCTCCGCCAGGTTCTTGTGCGACAGGGTGTGGTTGCCCAGCTCGAACCCGTGCCGCACCAGCCACTGCAGCCCCTGGGCCGTCCGGTCGCCGAGCTGGAACGGGTCCTTGTTCAGGTAGAACGTGGCCGTCGGCCGGAACCCGGGGTACTGCCGCGCCACCTCCAGCAGGACCGACACGGCGGTGTCGGGCGCGGGGTTGCCGCCGGCGTCCAGCGCGAAGTGCCCGGGCGTGCTGTCGTCGAACGTCAGCACCACCGGGTGCCGCCCGGCCGGGACGTCGATCCGCCCCGCCGCGAACTCGCCGGCCGTGATCGGGACGTACCCGGACTTGGCCAGCCGGATGAGCTCGTCCCGGAACTCCTGGACGGACCGGTCAAGCGACATTTCCGGCTTTTTTACGATCCGGTGGTACATGAGTACCGGAATCTGCCCGAGCTCGTTGGCCCGGATCCGCGCGGCCTCCGGACGCGCCTGCGCGATCGCCGTCACTGAGGGCGAGGGCCGCGCGGGCGTCGTGCGCTCCTGCCGCGCCGGCCGCGCGGGCGCGTCCCCGGCCGCCTGGGGCGCCGACCGCGCCGCCGCCCGCGCCGCCGCGGGCTCCGGCCCGGCCCCGCGCTCGTCCCGCGGGAGGACGAGCCCCAGGATCACGGCACAGACGATCACCAGCCCGGCGATCTTGTGAAGAAGCGGCACGACCCCTCCAACGGCCCACGGAACGCGGCCAGGGAAAGCGTACGGCTCCTCCGTCCACAACGGACAGAGGTCTGCCAACCCGACATGCCGGTAACTCTGACGCCCGCTCCGGCGGCCCCGCCCTGCTGAGATGTACGCGCCTTCCCGAATACCCCTCCGACCCGCCTTGATCGCCGAGCGCGGTCATCCGATCGCAAAATGTCACCAGCCCAGCGAAGATCACCGGCCCGCGTCCGCGTGTCGCCTCGCCGCTCCCCCGCCCCCGGCCGCATCCTCACCCCTGATGAAAACAGCCCCTGCCGGCCCGAAGAAGGCACCGCACCGCACGACCGCCCCGGCGCCCCCGACCGCCGACAAGACCGGCCAGGGCCGCCGCCGGACGCTCGACGGCCCCCGCCCCCGCGCCGAAGCGGTCCCGGGCGCCCGTCGCCCGGAAGAAGATCCACGACCTGGACGCGCCGTTGCCCCAACACGGCTTCCCCCCGACGCGCCCGCCGGCGGTCATCCACGTCGCACCGGCCGACCAGGCGACGTCTGAGACGCAAGCGGCGGACACCGTCGGGACCGGCGGGCGCCCGCGGTCCGGTCGGGACCTGCCGGGGCCGGCCCCCACCGGACGGAGCCCGAGGGCGCCGGGTCAGTGGGCGGCGGCCTGCCAGGTGCGGCCGGTGCCCATGGAGACCTCCAAGGGGGCGCGCAGGTCGTAGGCGCCGACCATCTGCTCGCGGACGAGGTCCTGGAGGCGGTCGAGTTCGCCCGGGGCGACCTCGAACACCAGCTCGTCGTGCACCTGCAGGAGCATGCGCGAACGCAGGCCGTGCTCGCGCAGGGCCCGGTCGACGTTGAGGCTGGCGACCTTGATGATGTCGGCGGCCGACCCCTGGATCGGGGCGTTGAGGGCCATCCGCTCGGCCATCTCGCGCCGCTGCCGGTTGTCGGACGTCAGGTCGGGCAGATAGCGGCGGCGGCCCAGGATGGTCTCGGTGTAGCCGTCCTGGCGGGCGCGGGCCACCACCTCGCGCAGGTAGTCGCGGACGCCGCCGAACTGCTGGAAGTACTCCTCCATCAGCTCGCGGGCCTCGTCGGCCGGGATCCGCAGCTGCTGCGACAGCCCGTACGCCGACAGGCCGTAGGCCAGCCCGTAGTTCATCGCCTTGATCCGGGCGCGCAGCTCCGAGTCGATCTGCTCGGGCGGCAGGCCGAACACGCGGGAGGCGGTGATCGTGTGGAAGTCGGCGCGCTGCCGGAACGCCTCCAGCAGCGCCTCGTCCTCCGACAGGTGCGCCATGATCCGCAGCTCGATCTGGCTGTAGTCGGCGGTCAGCAGGCACTCGTAGCCCTCGCCGACGACGAACGCCTCGCGGATCTGCCGGCCCTCGGCGGTGCGGATCGGGATGTTCTGCAGGTTCGGGTCGGTGGACGACAGCCGCCCGGTCGCGGCGATCATCTGGTTGAAGGTGGTGTGGATGCGCCCGGCGTCGTCGGCCATCGGGATCAGCGAGTCGACGATGCTCTTGAGCTTGGCCACCTCGCGCCAGCGCAGGATGTGCTCCAGGACCCGGTGCCCCTCCTTGGCCAGCAGGTTCGTCAGCGCCTCGGAGTCGGTGGTGTAGCCGGTCTTGGTGCGCTTGGTCTTGGGCAGCTTCAGCTCGTCGAACAGCACCTGCTGCACCTGCTTGGGCGACCCCAGGTTGAACTCGTGGCCGACGGCGGTGTGCGCCAGCTGCTCGACCTCCTTGACCTGGCCGCCCAGCGAGGACGACAGCCCCGCCAGATGCCCGGTGTCCACGGCGATGCCCGCGCGTTCCATGTCGGCCAGCACGCCGACCAGGGGCAGCTCGACCTCGTGCAGCAGGCGGGTGGCGCCGCGGCGCTCCAGGTCGCGGTCGAGGGCGTCGGCGAGCTCGGCCACGGCGCGGGCGCGCACGGCCAGGTCGCGGGCGGCCTCGGCCTCGCCGGAGCCGTCCAACGTCAGCTGCCCGGAGTCGTCGGACTCGTCGCGCAGCTCGCGGTGCAGGTAGCGCAGCACCAGGTCGCCCAGGTCGAACGTGCGCTGCCCCGGCAGGGCCAGGTAGGCGGCCAGGGCGGTGTCGCTGGTGACGCCCGCCAGCGTCAGCCCGCGGGCGGCCAGCGCCAGCATCGGCCCTTTGGCGTCGTGGATCGCCTTGGGACGGGACGCGTCGGCCAGCCACGCGGCCAGCGCGCGCTCGTCGTCCTCGATCAGCTCGGCCGGGTCAAGGTGCACCGCCGGGCCCTTGGGGGACGCCAGCGCCAGCGCCGTCACCTCGCCCGTGCCGCGGCCCCACGAGCCGGACACCGCCAGGCCGGTGCGGTCGGCGCCGGCGGCGTGCTCGTCCAGCCACGCCCCCAGCCCCCCCGGCTCCAGCTCGGCCAGCTCCACCTCGAAGCCCTCGTCGGCCTCCGGCTCCACCGACGACAGCGTCGCGTACAGCCGCTCGCGCAGCACCCGGAACTGCAGCGAGTCGAACAGGGTGTGGATCTCGTCGCGGTCCCAGCGCCCCATGGTCAGCTGCGGCGGCGCCGCCTCCAGGGCGACCTCGCGGTCGAGCTTGTTGATCTGATGGTTGCGCAGCACCTGGGCCAGGTGCTCGCGCAGGTTGTCGCCCGCCTTGCCCTTGATCTCGTCCACGTGGGCGACCAGGGTGTCCAGATCGCCGTACTTGTTGAGCCACTTGGCCGCGGTCTTGGGGCCGACGCCGGGCACGCCCGGCAGGTTGTCGCTGCTCTCGCCCACCAGCGCGGCCAGCTCGCGGTACCGCTCGGGCGGGACGCCGTAGCGCTGCTCCACCGCGGCCGGGTCGTAGCGGGTCAGCTCCGACACCCCGCGCACCGGGTACAGGACCGTGACGTTGTCGTCGACGAGCTGGAAGGCGTCCCGGTCGCCGGTGACCACCAGCGTCTGCATGCCCGCGGCGGTGGCCTGGGTGGCCAGCGTGGCGATGATGTCGTCGGCCTCGTACCCGGCCACCGACAGCCGCGGGATGCGCAGCGCGTCCAGCACCTCGAAGATCAGGCTCACCTGGCTGCGGAACTCGTCGGGCGTCTTCTGCCGGCCCGCCTTGTACTCCACGTACTGCTCGTGCCGGAACGTGGGCTCGGACCGGTCGAACGCCACCGCCAGGTGGGTGGGCTGCTCGTCGCGCAGCAGGTTGATCAGCATCGAGGTGAAGCCGTACACCGCGTTGGTGGGCTGACCGTCGGTGGTGCTGAAGTTCTCCACCGGCAACGCGAAGAACGCCCGGTAGGCCAGCGAGTGGCCGTCGAGCAGGAGGAGCCGGTCTTGCTGCTTGTCAGGGGTCGATTCTTGGGTCGCCACAGCTTGACTCTAGTCTGCGCGTACGACGGTTTGAGGGAGGCTCGATGACGGACGACCAGCAGGAGCTCGTCGAACTGCTCAACAGCGTGGCCCAGGGCCACCTGCCGAAGGCCATGGGGGTGGAGATCCTCGAGGCCACGGCCGACCGGGTGGTGGGCCGCATGCCGGTCAAGGGCAACACCCAGCCGTACGGGCTGCTGCACGGCGGCGCCTCCTGCGTGCTCGCCGAGTCGCTCGGCTCGACGGGCGCCGCACTGCACGCCGGCCGCGACCGCGTCGCCGTCGGCATCGAGATCAACGCCACCCACCACCGGTCGGCCACCGACGGGTACGTCACCGGCGTCGCGACCAAGCTGCACGCCGGGCGCAGCCTCGCCACCTACGACATCGTGATCACCGACGACGACGGCCGCCGGATCTGCACCGCCCGCCTGACCTGCATGCTCCGCGACCGCCCGCCCGCCGGCGGTGACAACCCGGTGCCGCCGGCCGCCGGATGACCGGGCGCCCGCGGGAACGCCTCCCCGCTGCGGCGGTTCCTTTGCGGACGAAGGCGTCCGATCGGTAACGTTGGTTGGAACGGCCCGAGATCACTGAGTAGACAACGTACGCTTCCGGGGAAGACCCGTACGGCCCCAAAGGTGATCTCGGGCCTCGGACTCGGGACCGGTGCGCCTGCCGAGCAGGCCGCTGGTCCTCGTTTTCTGCCCGGGGACCGGCCCCTGTGCACGTATCGGCACGTCCACACGCGCGCGGGCCGCACGCCCTCGATGCCCCCGTGCCGGCCCAAGCGCGGGCCGCGACTCCCAGGGGCGCCCCACCGGGAGAACACGGACCGCCCCCGGGCTCCGGGCGGGCCCGGGCCGGGGGCGGTCGCGACCAGCGGCAGGTCAGTCCTTGCGGACCTCCTCGTCGACGACCGTGCCCTCCGGGACGGCGTCCTCCGCCGCGCCCGGCTCGGGCACGGCGTCCACCGGCGCCGACGCGGCCGCCTCGCCCAGGTCACCGCCCAGATAGGCGGCCCGGACCTCGGGGTCGTTCAGCAGCTCGTGGGCGGGAGCCGACTTGACCACCCGCCCCGTCTCCAGCACGTACGCACGGTGCGCGATCTGCAGCGCCTGCTGCGCGTTCTGCTCCACCAGCAGCACCGTGCAGCCCCGCCGGTTGATCTCCTGGATGATCGAGAAGATCTGCTGCACCAGCAGCGGCGCCAGCCCCATCGACGGCTCGTCCAGCAGCAGCACCTTCGGGTCGGCCATCATCGCCCGCCCGATCGCCAGCATCTGCTGCTCGCCGCCCGACATCGTGCCGCCCGCCTGGTTCTTGCGCTCGGCCAGGCGCGGGAACAGCTCGTAGACCTCCTTCAGCTCCTTGGACACATCGCCCTTGCGGGCGTACGCGCCCATCAGCAGGTTCTCCTCCACCGTCATACCGGGGAAGATGCCCCGCCCCTCCGGAGACTGCCCGATGCCCGCCAGCACCCGCTTGTGCCCCGGCATCCGGCTGATGTCCTGCCCGTCGAACACGATCCGGCCCGCCGACAGCGGCCGCAGCCCGGAGATCGTCTTCAGCGTCGTCGTCTTCCCGGCGCCGTTGGCGCCGATCAACGTGACGATCTCGCCCTGGTCCACCTCCGCCGACACGCCCTTCAGCGCGGCGATCTTGCCGTAGTGGACGTGGATGTCGGAAATCTCAAGAAGCATCGGCTGCGGCTCCCAGGTACGCCTCGATGACCCGCGGGTCGTTCTGCACCTCGGCGGGCAGGCCCTCGGCGATCTTCTGCCCGAAGTCCAGCACCGCGATCCGGTCGCTGATCCCCATGACCAGGCCCATGTCGTGCTCGATCAGCAGCACCGTCCGGCCCGAATCGCGGATCTTGCGGATCAGCTTCTGCAGCTCGATCTTCTCCGCCGGGTTCATGCCCGCGGCCGGCTCGTCCAGCAGCAGCAGCTTCGGGTCGGTCGCCAGCGCCCGCGCGATCTCAAGCCGCCGCTGGTCGCCGTACGGCAGGTTCTTGGCCGCCTCGTCGCCCCGGTGCGGAATGCCCACGAACTCCAGCAGCTCCCGCGCCTTGGCCCGGCCGTCGCGCTCCTCACGCCGGTGCCACGGCAGCCCCAGCGCCGCGCCCACGAACCCGGTGCGGTGATGCGCGTCCGCCCCCACCAT
Organism: Actinomadura keratinilytica; assembly: GCF_039539665.1. Lineage (NCBI taxonomy): Bacteria > Bacillati > Actinomycetota > Actinomycetes > Streptosporangiales > Thermomonosporaceae > Actinomadura > Actinomadura keratinilytica. The sequence continues at coordinate 25,597 of NZ_BAABDO010000023.1, read as the reverse complement.
GACGTTCTCCAGCGACGTCATGTTGTGGAACAGCCGCACGTTCTGGAACGTCCGCGCCACCCCCAGCTTGGTGACCGCGAACCGCTTCTTGCCGTCGATGCGCGTGCCGTTGAACACCACGCGCCCCTCGCTCGGCCGGTACACGCCCGTGGTGACGTTGAACACCGTCGTCTTGCCCGCGCCGTTCGGACCGATCAGGGCGAAGATCTCCCCCTCGCCGATCTCCAGCGACACCTTGTTCAACGCCACCACGCCGCCGAAGCGCATCGTGACGTCCTGCAGCTGCAGCACCGGCGTGCCCGCCGGCCTCCCCGCGGCCGCGGCGCCCTGCGAAGCCTCGCTCACTTCTTCACCTCCGCGGCATCGCCCGCGACGCCCGCGCCGACCGCGGCCGGAGCCGCGACCTCGGCGCCCATGCTGCCCATTCCGCCGGTGCCCTCCTCCAGCTCCGCCTTGCGGCGCCGCGACGGCCACAGGCCCTCCGGACGGAACACCATCATCACCACCAGCGCCGCACCGAACAGCAGCATCCGGTAGTCCTGCAGCTCCCGGAACCGCTCCGGCAGCCACGCCAGCATGAACGCGCCCAATATCACGCCCGGGATGTTGCCCGAGCCGCCCAGCACCACCGACGCCAGGATCAGCGCCGACACCAGGAACACGAAGTTCTCCGGGTTGATCGACGTCTGCTTGGCCGCGAACACCACGCCGCCGCTGCCGCCGATCGCCGCGCCGATCGCGAACGCCGCCAGCTTGAACCGGAACGTCGGCACGCCCATCAGCTCCGCCGCGTCCTCGTCCTCCCGAATCGCCGCCCAGGCCCGGCCCACCCGGCTGTTCTCCATCCGCCTGACGAAGATGATCGTCAGCACGATGAAGACCACCAGCATGTAGTAGTACGGCCGCGAGTCCAGCAGCCCGTACTTCAGCGGCTGCACACCGAGGAACTCCAGCTCCGACAGCGACGGCGGATGCGGAATGCCCTGGATGCCCCGCGGCCCGTTGACGTAGTCGCTGTTGGCCGCCGTCTGCTTGACGATCTCTCCGAACCCCAGCGTCACGATCGCCAGGTAGTCGCCGCGCAGCCGCAGCGTCGGCGCCCCCAGGATCACCCCCGACAGCGCCGCCAGCAGGATCGCCAGCAGCAGCGTCTCCCAGAAGTTCCACCCGTACTTGGTGGCGAAGATGCCGATCGTGTACCCGCCCACGGCGTAGAACGCCACATACCCCAGGTCGAGCAGGCCGGCCATGCCGACCACCACGTTCAGCCCCAGCGCCAGCAGCACGTAGATGGCGATCTGGTCGCTCAGCATCGTCGCCCAGTCGCTGCCGCTCGGCGCCATGAACGACCCGATCGACTCGCTCGGCAGCACCAGCGCCCCGACCACCAGCAGCAGGTACACCGTCCAGCGCACCCAGCCGGGCGCCGACGCCCACCAGTCCCGCACCGGGTCCAGCGACAGCCTCCCGGCCCGCGACCCTCCGTTGCCCTTGTTCTTTGTCAGGTTCATGCGCGCGCCTGCTGAAGAGACTCACCGAGAATGCCGGTGGGACGGAACATGAGGACGAGGATCAGCACCGAGAACGCCACGACGTCCCGCCACTCCGACCCGAAAAGGCTCGAACCGTACATTTCGAACAGTCCGAGCGCGAAACCGCCGACCAGCGCCCCGCGGATGTTGCCGATACCGCCCAGCACCGCCGCCGTGAACGCCTTGATGCCCAGCAGGAACCCCGTGAAGTACCAGGCCTGCTCGAACCGCAGGAAGTACAGCGCCGCGGCGACACCCGCCATCGCGCCGCCCACCGCGAACGTCACCGACACCACCCGGTCGATGTTGACACCCATCAACACCGCTGTCTCCGGGTCCTGCGCCGTCGACCGGATGCCCCGGCCCAGCCGCGTGCGGTTCACGAACTGGTCCAGCGCCACCATCATCAGAATCGCGCCGACGAAAATGATCAACTTGTCGTTGCTGACCTGGATCGGCCCCAGGTCGATGACGTTGCTGCGCGCCACGAAATGCTCGTCCACCGGCAGCCGCCCGCCCTCCTTGGAGGTGCCGAACAGCGCCGGGACCAGCAGCGTCGCGAACAGCTGCTGCAGGAAGATCGACGCGCCGATCGCCGAGATCAGCGCCGCCAGCCGCGACGCCCCCTTCTTGCGCAGCGGCCGGTAGGCCACCAGCTCCAGCAGCATCGCCCCGCCGCCGGAGATCACGGCCGCCACCACCGCCATGACCGCCACCACGCCGATCAGCGCGACGCCGCCCACATCCGACACGCCCAGCACCTGCACCGTGCCCAGCGCGGCGAAGGTGCCGACCATGAAGATCTCCGCGTGCGCGAAATTGATCAGTCGCAGCACGCCGTAGACCATCGTGTACCCGAGGGCGACGAGCGCGTAGATGGCGCCCAGCGCCAGGCCGTCGACGGTCGACGGCCAGAACTGTGAGATGAAGTCTTCGAACACCTTAGGAGCCTTTGTTGAAGGGAGCGGGAGCGCTCGCGGCGCTCCCGCCCCCACGCCAACATGTCGCCCTCACGAACCACCGCGGAGGGCACGGGCCGAGCAGGGCGTCATCCGCCTCAGCTGCTGGCCTTGGCCTCCTTGCTGTTGCCCAGCAGCGTGATCGCCCGGCCCTGCACCTCGTAGATGAAGATGTCCTCGGTCGCGAGCGCACCGTTCTCGGCGAACTTGATCTGCTTGCCGGCGCCCTCGAAGCTGACGGTCTTCAGGAACTCGTTGATCGACTTGGAGTCGGTGTTGCCCGCCTCGATCGCCTTGATCAGCGCGGTCGCCGCGTCGTAGCCCTCGGCCGAGTAGATGGCCACGTCGGCGTTGTACTTCTGCTTGTAGGCGGCGGCGAAGTCCGCGGCCGTCTTGCCGCTCTTACCGGACGCGTCGATGTTGCACCCGCACGACAGCAGCGCGCCCTGCGCGTTCTTCTCACCCGCGCCGTCGATCAGACCGGTCGCCACCGACCCGTCGCCCGACATCACCTTGCCCTGGTACCCGGCCTCGCGCAGCTGCTTGAACAGCCGGCCCGCCACCGAGTAGTAGCCGCCGTAGTACACCACGTCCGGGTTGAACTGCTTGATCTTGTTCACCGTGGACGAGTAGTCGGTGGCCTTGTCGTCCACGCCCTCGGTGCCGGTCTGCGCGCCCTTGGCCTGGACGGCCTTGGCGATCGCGTCCGCCAGGCCCTTGCCGTAGACCTGCTTGTCGTGGACGGTGAAGACCTTCTTGGCCTTCAGCGAGCCGGTGATGAACTCGGCGGCCCCCGCGGACTGCACCGAGTCGTCGGCCACCACCCGGTGCCAGTACTTCCAGCCCTTCTGCGCCAGCGTGATGTCGGTCGCCGACGGCGACACGCTCGGCACCCCGGCCTCCTCCAGGATCGGCCCGGTGGCCTGCGACTCGCCCGAGAACGCCGGGCCGATCAGCGCGACGATCTTGTCGTTCTTGATCGCGCCCTGCACCAGCGGGCTGGCCTGCTCCGGCTTGCCCTGGCTGTCATAGGTCTTGAAGTTGATCTTGACCTTGGGGTTCTTGGCGTTGTACTGGTCGATCGCCAGCTGGGCGCCCTGCTTGGGCGGGATCACCAGGCCGGAGTTCTCGCCGGTGAGGTCCCCCATGAACCCGATGGTGACGCTGTCGCCGCCGCCACCGCCGCTGCCACCGTCATCGCCGCCGCAGGCGACGGCACCGAGCGCCAGCACCGCGCTCATCGCCACCGCACCGGTGACCCTCATCATGTTGCGCCGCAAGGTGCCAACCTTTCCATCCGGATCCGGAAGGGATCGGGTACGAGATCCAACCCCGACACCGACGTCAAGCGGGAGATATCGGTCACTCGGGGGCCAGGTATGTCGTACACCGACGACCCTCGCCAGAACAGCTCCCCCGGACAGAAGGGTTACTCAGTCGTTACGGCTCCGTGGCCAAAAAACAGCGCCACCACCAGCGACCATCACACACAGTGACCGCCCTGCCTCAGGGCGGTGCGCGCGACTCGGGGCCGCGGCCCGGCGGTGCGGCTCAGCCCTGCGCCGCGCCGCCGGGCCGGGGGCCGCTGCCGCCGTTCGACCCGGCGTTAGCACCGGCCTCGCCGCCGGCGGCATCCGGACGCGGCCCGGCGGGCCTGGCGGTGCCGCCCGACGGCCTGCCCCCCGCCTCACCTGCGGACTTCGCGGGGCCCTCCCCCGCGGCCCCGGCCAGCACCGCCTCCGCCACCGCGCGCATGGTCAGCCTGCGGTCCATCGACGTCTTCTGGATCCAGCGGAACGCCTCGGGCTCGGTCCACCCGTTGGCCGCCTGCAGCAGCCCCTTCGCCCGATCGACGATCTTGCGGGTCTCCAGCCGCTCCTGCAGCCCGGCGACCTCGGCCTCCAGCGCCCGCAGCTCGGTGTACCGGCTCACCGCCATCTCGATCGCCGGCGCGAGGTCGGTCTTGGTGAACGGCTTGACCAGATACGCCATCGCGCCCGCCTCGGTGGCCCGCTGCACCAGCTCGCGCTGCGAGAACGCGGTGAGGATCACCACCGGCGCGATCCGCTCGGCGGAGATCCGCTCGGCCGCCGAGATACCGTCCAGCACGGGCATCTTGACGTCGAGAATGACCAGATCCGGCCGCAGCTCGGTGGCCAGCCGGACGGCGGCCTCCCCGTCTCCGGCCTCCCCGACGACCTCGTAACCGTCCTCCTGGAGCATCTCCTTGAGGTCCAGGCGGATCAGGGCCTCATCTTCTGCGATCACAACTCGCCGAGCGCTCTGCGTCACGCGCACGAGACTACCGGGACCCGCTAATCTGGTCTGCGGCAGGTCGCCCCAGACCCGCCGCGCTCACAGCTTCATAGAGATGTCCGATCTGCTCGGACCTGCCCCGATACTCCAATTGGCAGAGAGTGCGGTCTCAAACACCGTTCAGTGTGGGTTCGAATCCCACTCGGGGCACTCGGCCGCCGTCTGCGGGACGGCGGATTTTTCATATCCGCCTGCTCCGGGACTCACGCACAGCGATTTTGTCGTAGCACTGTGCGACGATTCCTCCATGTACGACAGAGGAGTCGTCGATCGCGCCCTTCAGCTCAAGGCTCAGGGGCTCACCGACCGGACGGTCGCGCAGTTATGCGGTGTCTCCGTCTCCGCCGTGCGCCATTGGCGCCGCGGCACCCGACGGGGTCCGCGCTCCCGGACGCGCATCGGAACACCCAAGTGCCTCTGCCCGCGCTGTCACGGCCGCGAACTGGATCACCGGGCGTACGCCTACCTCCTCGGGCTCTACCTGGGGGACGGCTACATCGTCGGTACGCGCCCGAAAGAACAGGGCGGCCACGGGTTCGAGCTCGCCTGCAGCGAAAGCTGGCCTGGGATCCGCGAAGCCGCGGCCACGGCGATCACCCAGGTCATGCCGGGCCTCACGGTGGGGCGACGCCACAGAACCGGTTGCGTCGTCCTGCGCGCCACATCCAAGCACTGGCCCTGCCTGTTCCCGCAGCACGGGCCCGGCATGAAACACACGCGGAAGATCGAGCTGGCGGACCGGCAGCAGAAGATCGTCGACGAGCACACCGAAGAGTTCATCCGCGGCCTGATCCACTCGGACGGCTGCCGGAGCATGAACCGCGTCCGTCGGCCGCTCAAGGACGGCGACCGCTGGTACGAGTACCCCCGCTACACGTTCACCAACGAGTCCAAGGACATCCAGCGGCTCTTCACGGACGCCCTCGACCGGCTCGGCATCGCGTGGAGGCAGATGAACCGCAAGAACATCTCGGTGGCGCGGAGGGACGCGGTGGCGCGGCTGGACGAGTTCGTGGGCCCCAAGTACTGACCGACGCGTCCGCGCATGAGAGGCGTCCTGACTGCCCTTGGGTTTGGGGGTGGCCCGCCCTTCGGTTGGGAAGGGCGGGCCGTTGAGGGGTTCAGTTGGTGGTGGTTTGCGGTTTGAGTTCGTCCTGGGGGCCGCGCTGGAAGTAGTCGCGGGTCTCGCGCCAGACGAGGGGGGACAGCAGGAGCAGGCCGATGAGGTTGGGCAGGGCCATGAGGCCGTTCATGACGTCGGAGAAGGTCCACACGGCGGTGAGGGTGGTGGTGGCGCCGATGTAGGAGACGACGATGAAGACCACGCGGTAGGGCAGTACGGCTTTGCGGCCGAAGAGGTACTCCATGCAGCGTTCGCCGTAGTAGGACCAGCCGAGCAGGGTGGAGAAGGCGAAGAAGACGACGCTGATGGTGACGATGACGCTGCCCCAGGTGCCGGGCAGGCCCTCGGCGAAGGCGCGGGCGGTGAAGGCGGCGGCCTCGTCGCTGTCGGCCTTCCAGGTGCCGGTGACGACGATGGTGAGGCCGGTGATGGTGACGACGATGAGGGTGTCGATGAAGGTCTGGGTCATCGACACCAGGGCCTGGCGGACGGGGTGGGTGGTCTTGGCGGCGGCGGCCGCGATGCCGCCGGTGCCGAGGCCGGACTCGTTGGAGAAGATGCCGCGGGCGACGCCGTAGCGGATGGCGGTGGCGACGGCGGCTCCGGCGAAGCCGCCGGTGGCGGCGGTGCCGGTGAAGGCGTCGGAGACGATGGTGCCGAGGGCGCCGGGGACCTCGTCGGCGTTGAGGAGCAGCACGAGCAGGCCGCCGGTCACGTACAGGACGATCATGAGCGGGACGAAGGCGCTGGTGACGCGGCCGATGCTCTTGATGCCGCCGAGGATGACGGCGGCGGTGAGCGCGGTGATGATCAGGCCGGTGGCCCAGGTGGGCAGGCCCCACTCGTCGTTGACGTTGGAGGCGACGGCGTTGGCCTGGGTCATGTTGCCGATGCCGAACGCGGCGAAGGCGCCGGCGATGGCGAAGAAGCCGCCGAGGAACACGCCGAGGGGGCCCTTGATGCCGTTGCGCAGGTAGTGCATGGGGCCGCCGCTCTGCTCGCCGGCGGCGTCGGTGCGGCGGAAGCGGACGCCGAGGAACGCCTCGCTGTACTTGGTGGCCATGCCGATCAGGCCGGTGCACCACATCCAGAAGACGGCGCCGGGGCCGCCGAGGGAGATGGCGGTGGCGACGCCCACGATGTTGCCGACGCCGACGGTGGCGGCGAGGGCGGTGGCCAATGCCTGGTAGTGGGAGATGTCGCCGTCGGCGCCCTCGTCGGAGCGTTTGACGAAGGCGAGCCAGAACGCCAGGCGGAAGCGGCGGATCTGCACGCCGCGCAGGACGGCGGTCAGGTACACGCCCGTGGCCAGCAGGAGGGGGATGAGGAGCCAGGGGCCCCAGATGAAATCGCTGGCGTCGGTCAGGAAGTCTTCGATCGATTTCATCGCACCACCGGGGGGACGAGGGAAACGTCAGTGAGATCCCCAGGACCGTAGACGGCCGGTGCCCTTGATGGGAAGAGTGGTGCGCGAGCCGTTACAAAGTCGATCGTCCCCCGTGTGGTGCTCGTGAGTCATTCGCGCATGGCGCCGGAGATGGCGTCGCCGATGCGCAGGACGCGCAGGGCGTTGGTGGAGCCGGGGGTGCCGGGGGGCGAGCCGGCGACGACGACGACGCGGTCGCCCTTCTGGCAGCGTCCGAGTTCGAGGAGGGCCTGCTCGACCTGGCGGAACATCTCGTCGGTGTGGTCGACGTGGGGGACGATGAAGGTCTCGACGCCCCAGACGTGGGCGAGGCGGCCGCGGGTGGCGGGCACGGAGGTGAAGGCGAGCAGCGGGATGGGCGAGCGGTAGCGGGACAGGCGGCGGGCGGTCTCGCCGGACATGGTGAAGGCGACCAGGGCCTCGGCGCCGACGATGGCGCCGACCTCGGCGGCGGCGCGGGCGATGGCTCCGCCGACGGTCTCGGGGATGCGGGTGAGGGTGTGGGTGGCCTGCAGGGACGCCTTCTCGGCGGTCTCGACGATGCGGCTCATCGTCTGGACGGACTCGATGGGGTACTGGCCGACGCTGGTCTCGCCGGACAGCATGACGGCGTCGGCGCCTTCGAAGACGGCGTTGGCGACGTCGGAGGTCTCGGCGCGGGTGGGCCGCGGCGAGGAGATCATCGAGTCGAGCATCTGGGTGGCCACGATGACCGGGCGGGCCTTTTCGCGGCACAGTTCGATGGCGCGCTTCTGGACGATGGGGACCTGCTCGAGGGGCAGTTCGACGCCGAGGTCGCCGCGGGCGACCATGATGCCGTCGAAGGCGGCGACGATCTCGGGGAGGCGTTCCACGGCCTGCGGCTTTTCGATCTTGGCGATGAGGGGGACGCGGACGCCCTCCTCGTCCATGATCTGGTAGCAGGTGGCGGCGTCCTCGGGGGTGCGGACGAAGGACAGGGCGACCATGTCGACGCCGAGGCGCAGCGCCCAGCGCAGGTCGGCCTCGTCCTTCTCGGTGAGGGCGGGGACGCTGACGGGGACGCCGGGCAGGTTGAGGCCCTTGTTGTCGGAGACCATGCCGCCGACGGTGACGGTGGTGCGCACGCGGGGGCCGTCGACCTCGGTGACGCGCAGTGCGACGCGGCCGTCGTCGACGAGGATGGTGTCGCCGGGGGCGACGTCGCCGGGCAGGCCCTGGTAGGTGGTGGAGACCTGCTGGCGGTTGCCGGGGACGTCCTCGGTGGTGATGGTGAACTCGTCCCCGAGGGTCAGGCGTACCGGCCCGTCGGGGAAGCGTCCGACGCGGATCTTGGGGCCCTGCAGGTCGGCCAGGATGCCGACGCCGCGGCCGGTGGCCTCGGCGGCGGCTCGCAGGCGGTGGTAGACCTGCTCGTGGACGGCGTGTTCGCCGTGGCTCATGTTGAGGCGGGCGACGTCGATGCCGGCCGCCACGAGCGCGTGGATCTGCTCCTCGCTGGAGCAGGCGGGACCGATGGTGCTGACAATCTTCGCTCGACGGGTCACGGGCACAACGCTACTTAGTTACCTGCCAGTACGGATATTCATGCAGGATACGGTCGTCGAAGATTCACCGACTGGTCTAGGGCAAGGTCTAGACCACCGGGCTGGAAGCCGTCTGGCGCACCGTGTTCGCGCCTGCCGCCGGCCGCCGCGGACCCGCGCTCGCAACTCCCCGCAACACCCCGCACAAGCCCCGACACGCCCGTGCGTCCGGCGGCCGCGTGGAGTGCCGCCGGGCGGCGTCGGCGCGGGCGGCCGCGAGGCCGGGCGGGTCAGGCGCGGAAGGCTTCGACGATTGCCTGGCAGAAGGCCTTGAGGTCGTCGGGTTTGCGGCTGGTGACCAGGGTGTTGTGGCGGGCGCGGCAGACCTGGACCTCCTCGTCGACCCAAATGGCGCCGGCGTTGCGCAGGTCGGTCCGCAGGCTGGGCCAGGAGGTGAGGGTGCGGCCGCGGACGACGTCGGCCTCGATGAGCGTCCACGGCGCATGGCAGATGGCGGCCACCGGCTTGCCGTGGTCGAAGAAGCCCCTGACGAACGCGACGGCTTCGGGCTGGGTGCGCAGGTGGTCGGGGTTGGCGACGCCGCCGGGCAGCACCAGCGCGTCGAAGTCGGCGGGGTCGGTGCCGCCGGCGACGGCGTCGGCGTCGAAGGTGTCGGCCTTGTCGAGGTGGTCGAAGGCTTGGACGCGGCCCATCTCCGTGGACACCAGGACGGGTCGGCCGCCGGCCCGTTCGACGGCGTTCCAGGGTTCGGTGAGCTCGACCTGCTCGACGCCTTCGGGGGCGACGAGGAAGGCGATGGTCTTGCCCTGCAGTTCGGTGGCCATGTGGTGGTCCCCTTCCGGCTCGCGGTCGACCAGCGGTCCCCTACCCGTAGGCGGGGTCCGCATGCGGACGGCGGCGGTGTGCGGTGGTAAGGAGGGGAGGGTGGGCGTCGTGCGTTACCGCGAGGGTCCGGCTCCGCCCGGGTCGGGTCTGGTGTGCCTGTGGTCGCGGGAGGCGGCCGCGGACGCGGGGCCGCAGGTGCATCGTGTGGTGCCGGACGGGTGCGTGGACCTGATCTGGTGGAGCGGGGACGCGCGGGTGACCGTGGCGGGCCCGGACACCGGCCCTGATCTGGCAGAGCTGCGGCCGGGTGAGCGTCTGGTCGGGATCCGGTTCGGCCCGGGGGCGGCGCCGCCGGTGCTGGGGGTGCCGGCGGACGCGGTGCGCGACGGGCGGCTGCCGCTGCGGGACCTGTGGGGGGCGGACGCCGACCGTCTCGGGGAGGCGGTGGCCGGGTCTGCTTCGCCGCATGCGGTGCTGGCGGGGGCGGCGCTGGCGCGGGCCGAGGGGCCGCCCGATCCGATCGCGCCGGGGGTGGTGCGGGCGTTGTCGCGGGGTGTGCCGGTGCGGGACGTGGCGGGGATGCTGGGGCTGGGTGAGCGGCAGTTGCGGCGGCGGGCGCTGGCGGCGTTCGGGTACGGGCCGAAGACCCTGCAGCGGGTGCTGCGCTTCCAGCGTGCTCTGGCGCGGGCCCGGGCGGGCGTACCGCTGGCCGAGGTGGCTCACGGCGCCGGTTACGCCGACCAGGCGCACCTGGCGCATGACGTGCGCGATCTGGCGGGGGTGCCCATCAGCGCGCTGCTGTAGGAGGCGGGCGGGGTTGCGGTGTCCCGCCGCTGCGCCGCCCGTGCGCCGACGGCCCGCGCCCTGTGCTCGTCTCGGGGGGCGCGGGCCGCCTGAGCGGTCGGGGCAGGGTGTCAGGTGCCGATGACGCCGCCGTCCTTCTTGCGGATGACGAGGGTGGCCGAGCGGGGGCGGCCCGCGGGGTCGAAGTCGGGCCAGTTGCTGACCGCGCGCGGGTCGGCGGGGGTCGGCGCGCCCCAGGCGGTGGTCGCCTCACCCGGGTGTTGGACGTTGACGAACAGGGTGCGTCCGTCGGGGGTCACGGCGAATCCGGTGATCTCGCAGCCGCGCGGGCCGACGAGGAACCGGCGCACCTCGCCGGTGCGGGGGTCCGCCGCGAGCATCTGGTTGTTGCCGATGTTGTCGTAGCCCTTGGAGGCGAGGTTCTGCGAGGAGTTGGACACGTCGGTCTGGATCCACAGGCGGCCGCTCGGGTCGAAGCCCAGGCCGTCGGGGGAGCCGAACACGTCCTCGGGCGCCAGGGCGACGTTGGCGTCGTAGGCGGGGTCGCCGGCCAGCAGGAAGATGTCCCACTCGAAGGAGGTGGCGGTGTTGTCGCCGTGCCTCTCCCGCCACCGGATGATGTGGCCGTAGGGGTTGGGCTTGCGGGGGTTGGCCTTGCTGTCCCAGCCGGAGCCGTTGGTGAGGGTGAGGTACACGTCCTTGTTGCGGGGGTGCACGGCGACCCATTCGGGGCGGTCCAGCTTGGTGGCGCCCACGGCGTCGGCGGCCTGGCGGGTGCGCAGCAGCACGTCCGCCTGGTCCTTCCAGCCGTTGGCCTTGGTGAGGGGGCCCTTGCCGAAGGTCAGCGGCAGCCAGGTGCCCGTGCCGTCGTCGTCGAACCTGGCGACGTAGAGCGTGCCGTGGTCGAGGGGGCTCTTGCCGCGTGCGCGAAGCCGGCGCCAGGGGGCGCTGCCGACGAACTTGTAGACGTACTCGCCGTCCTGGTCGTCGCCGGTGTAGACGACGACGCGGCCGCGCGATTCGGTGACGGTGGCGCTCTCGTGCTTGATGCGGCCCAGCGCGGTGCGCTTGACGGGGGTGTGGTGGGGGCTGAACGGGTCGATCTCGACGACCCAGCCGAAGCGGTTGGTCTCGTTGGGGTTGACGGCGACGTCGAAGCGGGGGTCGGCGGTGTGCCACTTGTAGCCGCCGCCCGCGGCGCTCACCCCGTAGCGGGCGAGTTCGGGGGACGGCTTCCAGGAGGTGTCGGTGGTGCCGAAGTAGCTGTTCCAGTTCTCCTCGCACGCCAGGTAGGTGCCCCAGGGGGTGGCGCCGCTGGAGCAGTTGTTGAGCGTGCCCATGGGCGGGTTCTCGGCCTTGAGCGCGGGGTGGCCGGCGTGCACCGGCCCGGAGAACGTGACGGGGGTCGATCCGGTGATCCGGCGGTTGTAGCGGGAGTCGACGTGGTGCCAGCGGCCCTTGACGCGGGCGAGTTTGACGATGCTGACGCCGTGGGCGGCGAGGGCCTTGGCGACCTTCTCCTTGGTCATCACGGTGTCGCCGTCGGGGAACAGCAGCGCCTGGTCCACGTACTCGTGGTTGAGCACCAGCAGTCCTTCGTGTCCCCCGCGCAGGGGGAAGAAGTGCATGCCGTCGTGGTTCATGCCGATCTGCTGCGCCTGTTCGGCCGCGGTGTTGGAGGCGTCCTTCTTCCACTTGGGGCCGCGGGCGCGCACCGGCGTCCCCCACGGGATGAGGACGTCGGCGGTGTAGCCGTCGGGGACGGTCACCTTGTCGGCGGTGCCGGTCGGGACGGGCTTGAATCCGAGCAGGCCGCGCTTGCCGCGGCCGTGGGACGCCGGGGCCGCGGTCACCGCCGCCGCGGCGGTGCCGGTGCCCGCGCCGGCGCCGAGGAATCCCGCGGCGGCGAGCAGCGTGCCGCCGCGGATCGCCGCCCTGCGCGACAGGCGGGCCTGGACGATCTGCCCGAACGTCGCGTTGTGCGACGGGTTGGAGCTGATGTCGTCAGGGTCGACGGTCATGTACGCACCTCATCACTCAATGTTACTTTGGCGCGTTCCGGTGGTCCGGGGCGGTCGGAACGCCGGTGGGAAACTAGAGCGCTCGACTGACGTCCCGGCGGATCGCAGGTGAACAACGCCTGACCGACCGCACATAACGGCCTTGGGCCGCCGGCCTCCGGCACGCAGGGTGAGCGGCCGCCCGCGGACGGTGCGTCCGGTGCGCGGAGGGCGTCCCCCTAAGATCTGGCCGGTGAGTTGTCCCTCTGCAGACCCGGACCGTTATGAGGGGCTGCTCGCCCGTATGCGGCGCCACCTGGGCCGGGCGGTGAAAGCGCAGGGGCCGGTCATGGCGACGGGCGCAATCGGGGGTTCTCCATCGTTTTCCTCGCCGATTCCGAAATGGCGATGGTGTCGGCGGCCGGCACCGGTGTGCGGTTCCAGAAGGTGACCGCGACGCCGCCCGAGGAGTTGATTGCGAACCGCTGATTCCCGGCTCGCGGATCGAGTTCCTGCCGGCGGCCGGCCCCCTTCGCCGGAGACGGTTTCGACGTCTTCCGTGATCAGCAGGGGCGGCCCGCATTGCGGGTGATCACGCTGATTCCGGCGACGCGGGCGGAGTTCGAACCGGTCCGGGGGCAGGGGGACGGCAGGGCGCTGCTCGGGGTGTGGCGGTCGCAGGGCACCGACCTGCTGGACTCTACCGGCGGTCGGCCGTGTGACGGCGCCCGCCGGCGGCGGCGTTCACAGGCAGCCCTCGAACTGGGGCACCTCGATGATGGGGCGCCGGTCGAGCCCGGTGCCGCCGAACCATTTGCGCAGCAGTTTCGCGGCGGTCCCGTCCTGGTACATGCGGGTGATGGCGCCGTTGAGCGCCTCGCAGCCGTCCGGGTCGCCGCGGCGTATTCCGATTCCACTGTTCTGCTCGGCGATCTGCGCGCCGAGCAGCCGCATTCCCCCGCCCGCGCGTTTGGCCAGTCCGGCGAGGATCACGTCGTTGGTGGTGATCGCGTCGACGCCGTTCGAGCGCATCAGGGCCATGCAGCGGTCGTAGTCCTGGGCGGGGACGAGCGTGGCGGTCATTCCCCGGACCGCCAGCAGCCTTGTGGCGGGGTCCGCGCCCTCCACCGCGCAGAATCTGCGGCCTTTCAGATCGCGCAGGCCGGTGACGCCCGGCATGCCGGCGCGCACGAGGACGTCCTGGTAGGAGGTGAGGTAGGGGCCGGCGAAGGCGATGCGGGTCTTGCGTTCGGGGGTGACCGAAAGGGTGGCCAGCACCAGGTCGGCCTTCTTCGCCTCCAGCGCCGGAATGCGGTCGGCGGCCAGCACCGGGACGAATGCGACCGTCCGTCCCAGGTCGCGGGCGATATGGCGGGCGACGTCGATGTCGAATCCCTCGAACGTGCCGTCCGGTCGCCGCAGCCCCAGCCCGGGCAGGTCGGGCCGCACGCCGACCACCCAGGTCTTCTTGTCGAGCAGCGACTCGCCGCGGCTGCTTCCGCAGGCGGACAGCAGCGTGCCGATCAGTGCGGCCAGCAGGGCGATCAGGGTGGGCGGGCGCACTCGGCCTCCAGTCGTGGGTCACGCCGGCGCACCAGGTGCCGGGGGCCAGGAGCGATGATCCCTGTTTCGCGGTCGCAGTCAACCCCCTGGCCGATCGCGGACGGGCCGCCGCGGCGTGCGCACCGCTTCCCGGGAACGGCGGCAGACCCGCCTCTGTAAGGGTTATAGTCTCGTTTCACCGGTTACATGAATGGAGCGGCGACCGACCGTGATCATCCCTCTCAGCGACTACACGACCGGCGCGACCGTGGCGTCCGACCTGGTCAACACCTCCCCCACGGTGCGCGTCGCCGCCGGCGACGCCCTCCCCGACCCCGCCGCGCTCGCGCGGTTCCTCGCCGAGCACGGCGTGCGGCTCGACGCGCCGCCGCCGACCGACGACGACCTGCGCCTGGTGCACGTGCTGCGCATGCAGATCCGCGTCGTCCTGGAGACCGAGACCGAGGAGCACGCCGTCGCGGGCGCGGCCAAGCTGATCGGGCGGGCCGGTCTGGCGCCCGTGCTGCACCGCGACGGCGCCGGCCGGTGGCAGTGGCACGTCCCGACCGCCCCCGGCGCCCCGCTGGCCGACGAGCTGGCGGCGCTCGTCGGCGTCGGGCTGTTCGGCGTCGTCCGCACGCTGGGCCGCGAGCGGTTCCGCGCGTGCGCCGCCCCCGGCTGCCGCGGCGTGTTCGTCGACACCAGCCGGGCCGGGAAGCGCCGCTACTGCATGCCCGAGCGGTGCGGCAACCGCGTCAACGTCGCCGGCCACCGCGCCCGGCGGCGCCTGGGGAGCGTGGCCCGGTGAGCGCCCCGCGGCTGCCCGGCGCCATCCGGCTCCCCGACGGCGCGTGGATCCGCGGGCGCGCGCTGCGCGGCCCCGCGCCCGACGGCCCGGCGCCCGACTTCGGCCTCTACCTGGGCACCTCCCGGCTGCGGCGCCGCCACGAGGACCGGTTGACGTGGCCGTCCGACTGGATCGACTGGCCCGACTTCCTGCTCCCCCGCGACCGCGACGGCGCCGTCCGGGCGATCCGCGCACTGCACGAACGGGCCCGCGCGGGCCAGGCCGTGGAGGTCGCCTGCGGCGGCGGTGTCGGCCGCACCGGCACCGTCATCGCCTGCCTGGCCGTGCTGTCCGGCGTCGCCCCGTCCGACGCCGTCGCCTGGGCGCGCGAGCACCACCACCCCCGCGCCGTCGAGACCCCTTGGCAGCGCCGCTGGGTGGCGCGGTTCCCCCGGTGACGGCCGCCCGGTCCGGCGCGGTGGCGCGCCGCCGCGCCGGACCGGTAGAAACGGGCCGGACGCATCGATCGTCACCGGACGTTGGGAAGGGTGCGATGCAGCCGCTTGCCGCGCACGACCCCCGCAGCATCGGCCGCTACCGCCTGCGGGCCAGGCTGGGCGCCGGCGGGATGGGCCGGGTGTATCTCGGCGTCTCCCCCGGCGGCAGGGCGGTCGCCGTCAAGGTCGTCCACCCGGAGCTGGCGGCCGACCCGCAGTTCCGCCGCCGCTTCGCCGCCGAGGTGCAGGCCGCGCGCACCGTGGGCGGGTTCCACACCACGCCCGTGGTGGACGCCGACCCCGACGCCGACCCGCCGTGGCTGGTCACCGCCTACATCGCCGGGCCGTCGCTGGCCGAGGTGCTCGCCGAGCACGGCCCGCTGCCCGAAGCCACGGTGCGGCGGCTGGGGGCGGGGCTGGCCGAGGCCCTGGAGGCCGTCCACGCGGCCGGGCTGGTGCACCGCGATCTGAAGCCGTCCAACATCCTGCTCGCCGACGACGGGCCCCGCGTCATCGACTTCGGCATCGCCCGGGCCTTGGACGCCACCGCGCTCACCCGTCCCGGCGCGGTGTCCGGCACCCCCGGCTACCTGGCCCCCGAGCGGCTCAACGACGAGCCGGCCGGTCCGCCCGCCGACGTGTTCGCGCTCGGCGTCGTCCTGTGCCACGCCGCGGGCGTCCGCCCCTTCGGCGACGGCCCCGTCCAGGCGCTGCTGCACCGCACCCTCCACGAGGAGCCCGTGCTGGACGGCGTGCCGGCCTCCCTGCGCGACGTGGTGGCCGCGTGCCTGGCCAAGGACCCCGGCCGCCGTCCCACGGCCGCGCAGCTGCTCGGCCGCCTGTCGGACGCCCCGCCCGGGGAGGCGCCGACGGCGTGGCTGCCCGGCCCGGTGCGCACCATGGTCACCGAGCGGGTCACCGCCGTCCCGCCGCCCGACACCGACGGGACGCGCCGGCTCACCGGACCGCCCCCGGAGCCCGCCCCGCCGGTCACGGCCCCTCCCCCGGTGCCGTCCGTCCCCGAATGGGTGACCCTGAAGGGACGCAGGACGGCGCAGGCGCTGAGCCTGGCCGGATCCCTGGTGCTGGTCATCGCCTTCGCGTTCTTCCTCGTGGCCCTGCTGATGAACAACCCGGACCGGACGCCGTCTGAGGTGCTGTTGGGGGCCGTGTACGTGGTGGGCATGGTCGGCGCCTTGCGCAGTGCCGTGTACCACCTGCTCGCCGTCGCGCAGCCGTACGAAGTGCACGTCGGCACGCCCGGGATCCAGGTGCGCTACGGCGGACGCACCACCTTCTACGGGTGGGAGCACCTCACCCGGGTGTCGATGCTGCGCGTCAGGGGGTCCCGCCCGCTGATGCTGGTGGTGTCGCCCGCGCCGGGCATCCCCACCCCCCGCCGCAGCTCGCTCATCCGCCCGTACACGCTGCCCCTCCACCGCGACCGCCAGGAGCGCAACTGGGTGGTGCTCGCCCACCTCCGCGAATTGGACCGCGACAGCGACCAGCTGGCCCGGATCATCCGCACCTACGCGGGCTCCCGCTGGCAGGAGTGAACCGCTCCACCGGACGCGGGGACGGCCGGGAACAGTCAGCGGGCGCCGGGCCAGGGGCCGGGGGGCTGGTGGGGCACCTCCCTGGTCTTGACCCTGGTGTCGTAGACGCGGAAGCCGCGGGACTGGTAGTTGGGCAGGGCGGCGGGCCCGTCGAGGGAGCAGGTGTGCAGCCAGACGCGGGTGGTGGCCTCACGGCCGGGCCAGCGGTCGGCCAGGTCCCAGGCGCGGGCGGCGGCGACGCTCAGCAGGTGGCCGCCGAGGCCCCGGCCGTGGAAGGGGCGCAGGAGGCCGAAGTAGGCGAGCTCGACCTGGCCGTCCGGCTGCGGGTCGAGTTCGGCGAACCCGGCGGGGGCGCCGCCGGCGTAGGCGATCCAGGTCTCGACGCCGGGCCGTTCCAGCCAGTTGCGCCACTGCTCGTACGTCCAGGACAGCCGGTCGGTCCAGTACCAGTCGCCGCCGACGGCGCTGTAGAGGAAGCGGCTCAGCTCGGGGAGGACGACCTCGGCGCGGACGATGTCGGCGGAGGTCTCGCGGGCCGGATTCAGCTCGCCGGGATCGCGTTGCTCCAGGTACCAGGTGGTGACGTCGATCCGGCGGCGCGGCATCCGGCTCCCCCCTTCGCAGGCGCACCATGGTTGAGGCCGGCCCCGGGCGCCGGGGCCGGCCTCGAACATTTCTTACCCGATGGTACGTGAATCTTTTACGCGATCGGCCGCGCGGTGGGGGGAATCGGGTACGGCAGCACCGTGTCGCCGGACAGGTACTTGTCGACGCCGTGCGCGGCGGACCGGCCCTCCGCGATCGCCCAGACGATCAAGGACTGGCCGCGGCCCATGTCGCCGGCGACGAACACGCCGTCCACCGAGGTGGCGTAGTCGGCGTCGCGGACGACGTTGCCGCGCTGGTCGAGCTGCACGCCGAGCTGCTCCAGCAGGCCCTCGCGCTGCGGGCCGAGGAAGCCCATGGCGAGGGTGACCAGCTCGGCGGGGATCTCCCGCTCGGTGCCGGGGACCGGCTTGAACCCGGTCTGCGGGCCCTCCACCTCCACCAGGCGCAGGGCGCGGACGTTGCCGTCCTCGTCGCCGAGGAACTCCTGGGTGGACACCGCGTACAGCCGGTCGCCGCCCATGTCGGCGAGCTCCTCGTGGGCGCTCTCCATCTTGAACAGCATCGGGTACGTCGGCCACGGCTGGTGGTCGGGCCGCGTGGCGGGCGGCTGCGGCATGATCTCCAGCTGGGTGATCGAGCGCGCCCCCTGGCGGATCGCGGTGCCGATGCAGTCGGCGCCGGTGTCGCCGCCGCCGATGACGACGACGTGCTTGCCCTTGGCGGTGACGGGCGACTCCTCCATGTCGCCCTCCTGCACCTTGTTGGCCAGCGGCAGGTACTCCATGGCCTGGTAGATGCCCTTGAGCTCGCGGCCGGGGACGGGCAGGTCGCGCCAGGCGGTGGCGCCGCCCGCCAGCAGCACCGCGTCGTACCGCGCGCGCAGCTCGTCGGCGGTGATGTCGACGCCGACGTTCACCGAGGTCTTGAACTCGGTGCCCTCGGCGCGCATCTGGGCGATGCGGCGGTCCAGGTGCCGCTTCTCCATCTTGAACTCGGGGATGCCGTAGCGCAGCAGCCCGCCGATGCGGTCGGCGCGCTCGTACACGCACACCTCGTGCCCGGCGCGGGTGAGCTGCTGGGCGGCGGCCAGGCCCGCCGGGCCCGAGCCGACGACGGCGACCTTCTTGCCGGTCTTGACCGGCGGCGGCAGCGGGCGCACCCAGCCCTCGGCCCAGGCCCGGTCGATGATCTCGACCTCGACCCGCTTGATGGTGACCGGGTCCTGGTTGATGCCCAGCACGCAGGCGCTCTCGCAGGGCGCCGGGCACAGCCGCCCGGTGAACTCGGGGAAGTTGTTGGTGGCGTGCAGGCGCTCGATCGCCGCCTGCCAGTCCCGCTTGTACACCAGGTCGTTCCACTCGGGGATGAGGTTGCCGAGCGGGCAGCCCTGGTGGCAGAACGGGATGCCGCAGTCCATGCAGCGGCTGGCCTGCTTCTCCAGGCGGTCGGGGCCGAAGTCCTCGTAGACCTCGCGCCAGCTCTTGATGCGCACGTCGACCGGGCGGCGCTTCGGGAGCTCCCGCTGGACGGTCAGGAAACCCTTCGGGTCTGCCATGAGTGTGGAAACCCCCTTCCTCAGGCCTTGGCGGCGGCCATGACGGCCTCGTCGACGTCGCGTCCCTCGGCCTCGGCCTTGGCCATGGCCTCCAGGACGCGCCGGTAGTCACGCGGCATGATCTTGGTGAACCGGGCGGCGGAGCCCTCCCAGTCGGCCAGCAGCTTCTCGGCGACCGTGGAACCGGTCTCGGCCAGGTGCCGCTGGACCAGGCCGCGGACGAACTCGGCGTCCTCGGCGGTGAGCGGTTCCAGGTCGACCATCTCCGGGTTGACCAGCTGCGGGTCCAGGTCCAGGACGTAGCCGATGCCGCCGGACATGCCGGCCGCCAGGTTGCGGCCGGTGCGGCCGAGGATGACCGCGCGGCCGCCGGTCATGTACTCCAGGGCGTGGTCGCCGACGCCCTCGACCACGGCGGTGGCGCCGGAGTTGCGCACGCAGAACCGCTCGCCGACGACGCCGCGGGCGAACAGCTCGCCGGACGTCGCCCCGTACAGCAGCACGTTGCCCGCGATGATCTGGTCCTCGGCGGCGAACGGCGCGTCGGGGTGCGGCCGCAGCGTGATGCGCCCGCCCGACAGGCCCTTGCCGACGTAGTCGTTGGCGTCGCCCACCAGCCGCAGCGTGATGCCGCGCGGCACGAACGCGCCGAACGACTGCCCGGCCGAGCCGGTGAAGGTGATGTCGATGGTGTCGTCGGGCAGGCCGTCGGCGCCGCGCGCCCGCGTCACCTCGTGGCCGAGCATGGTGCCGACGGTGCGGTTGACGTTGCGGATCGGCATCTCCAGGCGCACCGGGCGGCCGTGCTCGATGGCGCCCTCGGCCAGCTGGATCAGCGTGTTGTCCAGGGCCTTCTCCAGGCCGTGGTCCTGCTGGGCGACCTGCCGCAGCGCGGTGCCCTCGGGCAGCTCGGGCCGGTGCAGGATCGGCGACAGGTCCAGGCCGGCGGCCTTCCAGTGGTCGACGGCGCGGGTGGTGTCGAGCAGCTCGACGTGCCCGATCGCCTCGTCCAGCGAGCGGAAGCCCAGGGCGGCCAGGTACTCGCGGACCTCCTCGGCGATGAACTCGAAGAAGTTCACCACGAACTCGGGCTTGCCGCTGAACCGCATGCGCAGCACCGGGTTCTGGGTGGCCACGCCGACCGGGCAGGTGTCCAGGTGGCACACCCGCATCATCACGCAGCCCGACACCACCAGCGGGGCGGTGGCGAAGCCGTACTCCTCGGCGCCGAGCAGCGCGGCGATCACCACGTCGCGGCCGGTCTTCATCTGCCCGTCGGTCTGCACGACGATGCGGTCGCGCAGCCCGTTGAGCAGCAGCGTCTGCTGCGTCTCGGCCAGGCCCAGCTCCCACGGCGCGCCCGCGTGCTTGATGGAGGTCAGCGGGGACGCGCCGGTGCCGCCGTCGTGCCCGGAGATCAGCACCACGTCGGCGTGCGCCTTGGACACCCCGGCCGCGACGGTGCCGACGCCGACCTCGGCGACCAGCTTGACGTGCACCCGCGCGGACGGGTTGGCGTTCTTCAGGTCGTGGATGAGCTGCGCCAGGTCCTCGATCGAGTAGATGTCGTGGTGCGGCGGCGGCGAGATCAGGCCCACGCCCGGGGTGGAGTGCCGGGTCTTGGCGATCCACGGGTAGACCTTGTGGCCGGGCAGCTGGCCGCCCTCGCCGGGCTTGGCGCCCTGCGCCATCTTGATCTGCAGGTCGTCGGCGTTGGTCAGGTACTCGGAGGTCACGCCGAACCGGCCGGACGCCACCTGCTTGATGGCGCTGCGCCGCAGGTCGCCGTTGGGGTCGGGGGTGAACCGCTCGGGGTCCTCGCCGCCCTCGCCGGTGTTGGACTTGCCGCCCAGCCGGTTCATGGCGATGGCCAGCGTCTCGTGCGCCTCGGCGGAGATGGACCCGTAGGACATCGCGCCGGTGGAGAACCGCTTGACGATCTCGCTGACCGGCTCGACCTCCTCGATCGGCACCGGCGGCCGCACGCCCTCGCGCAGCCGGAACAGCCCGCGCAGGGTCATCAGCTTCTCGGCCTGGGAGTCCACCCGGCGGGTGTACTCCTTGAAGATCTCGTAGCGGCGGGTGCGGGTGGCGTGCTGGAGCTTGAACACCGTCTCGGGGTTGAACAGGTGCTCCTCGCCCTCGCGGCGCCACTGGTACTCGCCGCCGACCTCCAGGGTGCGGTGCGCGGGCTCGACACCGCGCGGCGGGTAGGCGCGGCGGTGCCGTTCGGCGACCTCGCGGGCCAGCACATCGAAACCGACGCCGCCGAGGCGGGAGGTGGTGCCGGTGAAGCACCGGTCGATCACCTCGGCGCCCAGGCCGATCGCCTCGAAGATCTGCGCGCCGGTGTACGAGGCCACCGTGGACACGCCCATCTTCGACATGATCTTCAGGATGCCCTTGCCGTACGCCTTGATCAGGTTGCGTACGGCGGTGGCCGCGTCGAGCGCGATGTCACCGGTGCGGACCAGGTCCTCGACGGTCTCGATGGCCAGGTACGGGTTGATCGCGGACGCGCCGTACCCGAT
The DNA here is from genome assembly GCF_039539665.1 of Actinomadura keratinilytica. NCBI lineage: Bacteria > Bacillati > Actinomycetota > Actinomycetes > Streptosporangiales > Thermomonosporaceae > Actinomadura > Actinomadura keratinilytica. The sequence continues at coordinate 4,009 of NZ_BAABDO010000023.1, read as the reverse complement.
GAGCAGCGCCATGTGGTGGCACTCGCGGGCCTCGGCGGTCTCCACCACCAGGCCGACGCGGGTGCGGGCCTTCTCCCGGATCAGGTGGTGGTGCACCGCGCCGGTGAGCAGCAGCGCCGGGATCGGCGCGCGGGCCGAGTCGGCGCCGCGGTCCGACAGCACGATGATGCGGGCCCCGGCGGCGATCGCGCGCGACACCTCGGCGCAGATCTCCTCCAGGCGGGTCCGCAGCGCCTCGCCGCCGCCGCTCACCTCGTACAGGCCGTGCACGACGTGCGCCTGCAGGTGCGGCAGCGCGCCCTCGTCGTTGATGTGGATGATCTTGGCGAGTTCGCCGTTGTCCAGGATCGGGGTGGGCAGCACGAGCCGGCGGCAGGAGTCCGGGCCGGGTTCGAGCAGGTTGCCCTCGGGGCCGAGGGTGGACTGCAGGGACGTCACCAGCTCCTCGCGGATCGCGTCCAGCGGGGGGTTGGTGACCTGGGCGAACAGCTGCTTGAAGTAGTCGTACAGCAGGCGCGGCCGCTGCGACAGCACCGCCAGCGGGGTGTCGGTGCCCATGGAGCCGACCGGCTCGGCGCCGGTGCGGGCCATCGGGGTGAGGATCACCCGCTGCTCTTCGAGGGTGTAGCCGAAGGTCTGCTGCCGCTTGACCAGCGTCTCGTGGGTGGGGACCTCGCGCTGGCGGGCGGGCAGCTCCTCGAACCGGACCAGGCCCTCGTGCAGCCACTGCCCGTAGGGGTGCTGGGCGGCCAGCTCGGCCTTGACCTCGTCGTCCTCGATGATCCGCCCGGCCTCGGTGTCGACCAGGAAGATCCGGCCCGGCTGCAGGCGGCCCTTGCGGACCACCTTGGCGGCGGGGATGTCCAGCACGCCGGCCTCGCTGGCCAGCACGACCAGGCCGTCGTCGGTGACCCAGTAGCGGCCGGGGCGCAGGCCGTTGCGGTCCAGCACCGCGCCGACCACGGTGCCGTCGGTGAACGACACGCTGGCCGGGCCGTCCCACGCCTCCATCAGCGTGGAGTGGAACTCGTAGAAGGCGCGCCGGTCGGGGTCCATCCCGGTGTGGTTCTCCCACGCCTCCGGGATCATCATCAGCACCGCGTGCGGCAGCGACCGGCCGCCCAGGTGCAGCAGCTCCAGGCACTCGTCGAAGGAGGCGGTGTCACTGGCCTCGATGTCGATGACCGGGAAGACGCGCGACAGGTCGCCGGGGATCAGGTCGGACTTCAGCAGCGCCTCGCGGGCCCGCATCCAGTTCCGGTTGCCCTTGACGGTGTTGATCTCGCCGTTGTGCGCGATGAACCGGTAGGGGTGGGCCAGCTCCCAGGCCGGGAAGGTGTTGGTGGAGAACCGCGAGTGCACCAGGGCGATGGCGCTGGCGAAGCGGCGGTCGGACAGGTCGGGGAAGAACGGCTCCAGCTGCGGGGTGGTGAGCATCCCCTTGTAGACGATCGTCCGCGCCGACAGGCTCGGGAAGTAGACCTTGACGTCCTGCTCGGCGCGCTCGCGCATGCAGAACACCACGCGGTCCAGCTCGATGCCGGTCTTGCCGGCGTGCTCGCCGCCCTCGGCGGCGGTCACGAACAGCTGGGCGAAGTGCGGCATGACGCGGCGGGCGGCGGGCCCGGCGAAGTTCGGGTCGTGCGGCAGCGCGCGCCAGCCGAGGACGGTGAGGCCCTCCTCCACGCACAGCGTCTCGATGTGCGCGACGGCGGCGGCCCGCTCGTCGGGGTCGGTGGGCAGGAACGCGATGCCCGCCGCGTACGCGCCGGCCGGGGGCAGCGCGAAGTCGCAGACCTCGCGGAAGAACGCGTCGGGGATCTGGGTGAGGATGCCCACGCCGTCGCCGTCGTCGGGCTCGGCGCCCACGGCGCCGCGGTGGTCCAGATTCTTCAGGACGGTCAGGGCCTTGCGAAGGATGTCATGGCTCTTGCGACCGTGCAGGTCGGCCACCATGCCGACGCCACAGGCGTCGTGCTCGAAGGACCGGTCGTACAGCCCCTGGTTCTGGGGAGCACCCGGTGTGAGCGCAGCAGCAGCCATCAACCCTCCCGTCGTCGTCGTGTCACTGCTAAGGGGTCAGTGCAAGCTCGGGACGACGTTGGCCCTGCTGCGGTGAGATGACATTACATCACTGTCGGGATCATCCCCGACACGCCATGATCGCGAAACTTCCCCCGTGTCCGCGTTCCCGGCGCGTGCGTGACTGGTCAGTCCAACCAAGGATACCGACGACATACCACCACAAAACGCCCGGCGCACGGTGATGATCATCACCGCTTCGGATGTTCACATGGTGAACGCCGCAACACCCCGGCAATCCGCATCATTCCCCCGCGTGCGGTGCCGAACCCTGCGCGCAACCGGGTTTCCCACCGTCACTCCGCCGTCACCCGCCGGTACGCGAGATTCTCGGACGCGTCACGGGCGGGGCGGCGACGACCGGCCGGCCGGCCCTCGCGCGGGGCGGGGCGGTGGTCAGGAGGCGCGGGCCGCGCGGCCGAGCGGGCCCGGGGCCTTGCCGCCCTCGATCAGCAGCGACAGCAGCGTCTCGTCGGTCTCGTCGCCCTTGCCGTCCAGGCGCTGCGCCCAGGCCACCACCGCGTAGTGCCCCATCGCCAGGCCCCGGGCCATGCCGAAGCCCTGGCCGAAGCGGTCCAGCGGCGACGCGGCGGGCAGCGGGCGGACGAAGCCGCCGCCGCGCCCCTGGCCGATCTCGTCGACGAACCGGTCGGCGTCCGTCACCGAGTTCAGGTTGAACACCGTGACCGACAGCGCGTACTCGCCGCCGTCGTCCGCGTACAGGGTACGCGCCGCCTGGGTGCAGCCGTGCTCGCGCAGCCGCCCGCCCATGTCGGTGCCCCACACGGCGAGCGAGCAGTCGGCGTCCAGGCTCTTGACCTTCAGGGTCAGCCGCATCCCGGCGTCCTGGACGGTGATCTTGTCGGCGGACTCGGGGAACGCCTCGGCCGCGGTCAGCGGCGTCCGGTCGGCCGAGCGCTGGGCGATGCCCCGGTACGCCTCGGTGGACGGCGAACTGGAGTACGACGCGGGCGCCGGTCCGCTGGCGGCCGGGCTGCGGCCCATGCTCTGGGGGGCCTGCCGCCCGTCCGAGGCGCCGTCGCCGCCGCCCACGAGCACCACGGCCAGCGCCCCCACCAGGAAGACCACGGCGAGGGCGCCGGCGGCGCCGTAGAAGACCCGGGGCGGCAGCGAGCCCGCGCGCCCCGCCTTCTTCGGCCGCCGGCCCGCGGACGGGTCGCGGCCCGGCCCCTCCGGCCCGCGCGCGGGGCGTTCGGCGTCCGGCCGGCCCGCCGGCCCCCGCGGGCGCCGGGTGCGCTCACCCTTCCTGCCCCGCAGGCGCTTCTTGGCCGGCTTGTCGGGCTCGGCGCCCTGGTGCGGGCCGCCGTCCTGCGCGTGCTGCCCGTCCTGCCATTCGGCTTCGGCGTCCTGCCACCGGGTCTGAGGGTCCTGCCACGCGGACTCGGGGTCCTGCCAGCCGGCCTGGGGGTCCTGCCACCCGGCGGGCGGCTCCTGCCACTGCTCGTCCTGCCCCGCCCACTCGGCGGCCGTCTGCTGCCAGTCCGGGACGGGCTGCCCCCCGGTGGTCCGCCAGTCCTCCGCCTGGCCGTGCCACTGCTCGCCGGGCTCCTGCCAGTCGGCGGGCGCTCCCTGGCCGTGGGGCGCGTGCCCCTGCCACTCGTCCGCCGGCCCCTGCCACTCGTCGTGCGGCATCTGCACGGCGGCCTGGGCGTCGGGCTGCCGCCGCTTGCGGCCCCAGCGGCGCTCGCGCCCCGCCCCGGTCTCCGGGGCGGGCCTGCGGTCGCGTGACCGGCGCTTCGTCGGATCCGGGGCGGGCGGACGGCCCTGGCCCCGCGGACGGCGGTCGCGCCCCGCGGCCTGGCGAGGATCCCGTTCGGGCCCCGGCTCGGCGGCGCGCGACCGGGCGGAGGGCTTGGCCGGGCGCTTGCCCGGAGCGGGCGGACGGGCGCCGCCGCGGGCCGCCCGG